>DASVEC010000081.1:0-9040 GCA_036380755.1 Iamia sp.
AGGCCGGCGCCCGCCGGTTCCGCATCACCACCGGCTTCCGGGACGACGAGGCCAACGTGCGCCTGGTCGAGCTCCTGCGGGGCGCGGCGGCGGACGTGGGCGGCGACGTGGCGATCTACTTCGACGTCAGCCGCGGGGCCAAGCTGCGCCTCCTCCACGACGAGCCCCGCGCCGTGGTGGCCGGCGACGAGGTCGTGGTCGCGGTGCGCCCGGCGCCCGGCGAGCTGCCCGTCGAGCGCGACCTCCCGCCCCTCGACGGCGGGACCGTCGTCTACGCCGGCGACGCCGAGGTCGAGCTCGAGCTCGTCGACGCCGACGTCGGCCGGTGGCGCTTCCGGGCCGTGCACGACGGGTTCATCCGGCCCCGCAAGGCCCTGTCAGCCCCCGGCGTCGTGTTCGGCCACGGCGCCGTGAACGCCGAGAACCGGGCCGACCTGGAGTCCGCCGCCCGGCTCGCGGTGGACTTCGCCGTCCTGTCCTTCGTGGACGGCCCCGAGGACGTCGAGGCGGGGCGCGCCGCCCTCGCCGGGTCGGCCGCCGAGGTGGGTGTCGTCGCCAAGGTGGAGACGGTCGCGGCGATGGCCCGCCTCGACGCCGTCGTGGCCGCGGCCGACGAGGTGATGGTGGCCCGGGGCGACCTCGCCCTCCAGCTCCCGTACGAGGACCTGGGCGTCCACCAGTGGCGGATCCTCGCCGCCTGCGAGCGGGCCGGCGTGCCGGGCATCGTCGCCACCCAGCTGCTGGAGAGCGTGATCGAGCGCCGGGTGCCCAACCGGGCCGAGATCCTCGACGTGTCGACGGCCGTCGCCCTGGGGGCCCGGTCGATCATGCTCGGGCCGGAGACGTGCACGAACCCCGACCTGGTGCGGGCGATCGAGACGGCGGCCCGGATCATCGACGCCGTGGCACGGTCCGGCTCGGTGCTGCGGTGGGAGCCCGGGCCGGCCGGTCAGTAGCCGGGGGCGGGCCGGAAGAGGTCGAAGCGGAAGCCCTGGTCGTCGACGCACTCGGCGTTGCCGCCGGAGGGGTACTCGGTGCGATCGAGGACCTGGCCGCCCAGCTCCTCGACCCGGGTGGCGTAGGTCTCGATGTCGTCGACCCGGAAGTAGAGGGTGACCGGCCCGGCGCCGGTGGCGGCCTCGTCGGCGGCCATGAACCCCATGGGGAAGCGGGTGTTGGCGATGTGGCCGCCGCCCTCGACGTTGCCGGGATCGACCTGCCAGGCGAACAGGGCGCCGTAGAAGGCCCGGGCCCGCTCCAGGTCGCGGGTCTGCATGGTGATGTAGCCGGGCTCGACGGGCGGCCGGCCCGACACCTGGTACTCGCGCACGTCGCCGAAGTCGCCGGGGTCGGCGTCGGCCGCCGCCTCGGCCCGCTCGGTCGGGATCGGCTGGGTCAGCATCCAGCGGTGGCCCCACGGGTCGCGGACGACGGCGTTGCGGTTGCCGTGGAACTGGTCGGACGGCTCCCGCTCGGTCTCGGCGCCGTGCTCGACGGCCACCCGGTAGGTGTGGTCGACGTCGACCACCTCGAGGTACAGCGACACCGACGTCCCCCCGTAGTGGGCGGGGCCGTGGATGTCGATCTCGGGGTACTCGTCGGCCAGCATCATCCGCGCCCCGCCGATGACGACCTCGGCGTGGCCCACCCGGCCGTCGTCGCCGACGAAGCGGGTGGTCTCGAGGGCGCCGAGCACGTCGCGGTACCAGTCGAGGGCGGCGGCGGCGTCGGACACCGAGATGTAGGGGACGAGGGCGGCGGTGGCGGTGGCGGTGTCGCTCATGGAGTCCTCCTGGGGACGGAGCTGGATGGCAGGAAGGGCGTCGGTGTCGGGCGGCGGGGCCAGGGCGGCCTCCAGGCGCGCCCGGAGCCGGTCGCGGAAGGTGGGGTCGGGCGCGATGGGTGTCGCCGGGAGGCGCAGGGCGTCGAGCGGATCAGCCATCGGTCCTCCCTTCGGGGTCGGGCAGAGCGCGGCGGAACGCCGCCTTGGCCCGGATCAGCAGGGCCTCGGTGGCGTGGACGGTGCGGTCGAGGTGGTGGGCGACCTCGGGGACGCTGAGGCCGTCGAGGTAGCGGAGCGTCAGGGCCGCCCGGTGGTGGGCGCCCAGGCCGGCGAGGACGTCGCGGGCGAGGGCGGTGTCGACCTCCAGGTCCCACGGGTCGTCGATACCGGTGTCGGGCTGCGATGCCACCCGCAGCACCCGCCGCTCCTCCCGTGCCGTCCGCCGCCAGTGGTCGACCAGCTTGTGGCGGGCCACGCCGATCAGCCACGGGACGCTGAGGTGCGGGACCGTGCCCCGCTGCACGGCGTCGACGGCGGCCAGGAAGGTCTCGGAGGTGACGTCCTCGGCGGTGGTCCGGCTGCCGCAGCGCGGGAGCAGGTAGCCGTAGACCTCGGGCAGGGCCCGGTCGTAGAGCTCGAGCAGCACCGCGCCCTGGTCGGACGTCGACGCCGGTTCCGGTGTCACGATCCCTTCATCGTCGGATCGGCCCCGACTCCGACGGGTCGCTCGCGATCAGATCCGGGAGCGGAGGAAGGCCCGGGTCCGGGCCGTCTCGTCGGGGTCGCGGCTGTACTCGACGGCGACGAAGTCGGTGATGCCGCTGGCCACCATGGCGTCGAGCTGGGCGCCGACCGATGCCTCGTCACCGACCAGGGCCACGTCGGCGGGGCCGCCGGCGCCCTCGCGGTCGAGCATGGCCTTGTACGACGGGAGGGTGTCGTAGACGGCGAAGGCCTGGGCGGCCCGGGCCCGTCCGTCGCCCTCGTCATCGGTGACCAGGACGGGCAGGGCGCCGACGACGCGGGGCGCGTCCCGGCCGGCGGCGTCGGCCGCGGCGGTGATCGTGGGGACGATGTGCGACGACAGCGTCGACGGCCCGGTCATCCACGTCACCGTGCCGTCGGCGACGGCACCGGCCAGCTCGAGCATCTTGGGCCCGAGGGCGGCCAGGAGCACCGGGAAGGGCCGGCGGGCCACCATCGACAGGCCCACCCGCCCGGTCAAGGTCTCGCCCTCGACGTCGGCCGCGCCCTCGTGGATCAGCGGCAGGAGGATCGACAGGTACTCGCGCATGTGCCGCAGCGGCTTGGCGAACGACATCCCGTACATCATCTCGATGACGATCTGGTGGGAGAGGCCGATGCCCAGGACGAGGCGCCCCCCACAGGCCTCGTTGGTGGTGACGGCCTGGGCGGCCAGGGCGGCCGGGTGGCGGGGGTACGTCGGGACCACGGCGGTGCCCAGCTCGATGCCCGGCACCTCCCGGCCGATCAGGGCGAGCACCGTGAGGGCGTCGTAGCCGAAGATCTGCGGCAGCCAGAACCCGGTGAAGCCGTCGTCGGCGGCCTGGTGAGCGGCGGCGACGTGGTCGTCGATCGTGCCGGTGGCGGCGACGTCGCCGCCGAAGATCCCGATGCGCATCGACCCGGCCTACCACCTCCCGCGCGACGCCGCGAGGGAGGTCTACGGTCCGGGGCCATGAAGGTGCCCCTGACCGTGCGCGACTTCCTCGACCGGGCCGAGGTCGTCTACCCCGAGCGGATCGCCGTCGTCGACGAGCCCGACCAGCCCGCCCCGTCGCTGGGCTCGCTCACCTACGCCGAGCTCGCCGCCCGGGCCCGCGCCCAGGCCGCCGGGCTCGACCGCCTCGGGGTCGGCGTGGGCGAGCGCGTCTCCGTCGTGTCCCAGAACGCGGCCCGCCTGCTGACCGGGTTCTGGGGCGTGTCGGGCTGGGGCCGGATCTACGTCCCGATCAACTTCCGCCTCGCCCGCGAGGAGATCGCCTACATCGTCGAGCACTCCGGGGCGTCGGTGCTGCTCCACGACCCCGAGGTGGCGGCGTCGGTCGAGGGGATCGAGGTGCCCCACCGGGCCGAGCTCGGCTCCGAGGAGGCCAACGCCTTCCTGGCGCCGGGCGTGGAGCCGGTGCCGTGGGAGCCGGACGAGGACGTCACCGCCACCATCAACTACACGTCGGGCACGACGGCCCGGCCCAAGGGTGTCCAGCAGACGCACCGGAGCCTCTGGGTCAACGCCACCACGTTCGGCTGGCAGGCCGGCATCAGCGATCGGGACGTCTACCTGCACACCCTCCCGATGTTCCACTGCAACGGCTGGGGGATGCCCTACGCCACCACCGGCATGGGCGCCACGCAGATCGTCCTGCGCAAGGTCGACGGGGCCGAGATCCTGCGCCGGGTCGACCGCCACGGCGTCACGGTCATGTGCGGTGCGCCGGCCGTCGTCAACGCCGTGCTCGACGCCGCCCCCGACTTCGACGAGGTGCCGGGCGCGGGCACGACCCGGATCGTCGTCGCCGGCGCCCCGCCTCCCACCCGCACGATCGAGCGGGTCGAGACCGAGCTGGGCTGGGAGTTCATCCAGATCTACGGCCTCACCGAGACGGCCCCGCTGTTGACGATGAACCGGGGCCGGGCCGAGTGGGACGACCTCGACACCGGGACCCGCGCCAAGCTGCTCAGCCGGGCCGGCGCCCCCGCCCTGGGCGTGACCGTCGACGTCACCGATCAAGGCGAGATCAAGGCCCGGTCGAACGTGGTGATGGAGGGCTACTGGGAGCAGCCCGACGCCACCGTCGAGGCCATCGTCGACGGCTTCTTCCACACCGGCGACGGCGGCTCGATCGACGCCGAGGGCTACGTCACCATCTCCGACCGCAAGAAGGACGTGATCATCTCGGGCGGCGAGAACGTCTCGTCCATCGAGGTCGAGGACGCCCTCTTCAGCCATCCGGCCGTGGCCGAGGCGGCGGTGATCGGCGTGCCCGACGAGAAGTGGGGCGAGCTGGTGCTCGGGCTCGTCGTGCTGGCGCCCGGGGCGAGCGCGACCGAGGACGAGCTGCGCGACCACTGCCGCCCGAAGCTGGCCGGCTACAAGATCCCCAAGCGCATCGAGTTCCGCACCGAGCTGGCCCGCACCGCCACCGGCAAGCTCCAGAAGTTCAAGCTCCGCGCCCCCTACTGGGACGGCCAGGAGCGCCAGGTCAACTGAAGCGGACGGGGGCGGAGCGGAAGCCGGTGTGCTTGTTGCTGCGGGTACGGACGACGGGGCCGACGACCTCGATGCCGCCGACCCGGTCGAGGAGGCCGTCGACGACGAGCCGCATCTCCATCCGGGCCAGGGCGGCGCCGAGGCAGAAGTGCGTTCCCATCCCGAAGGTCAGGTGGGGGTTGGGGTCGCGCCGCACGTCGAACCGCATCGGGTCGGCGAAGACCCGCCCATCGAAGTTGGCCGCCGCCCACCAGAGCACGACCTTGTCGCCGGCGCGGATCGTGCGGCCGTGGCGCTCGACGTCGACCGTGGCGGTGCGGCGGTTGTAGGTCGTCGCCGACGACCAGCGCAGCATCTCCTCGACCGCGCCCGGCAGCAGTCTCCGGTCGTCGCGGACGGCGGCCCACTGGTCGGGGTGGGCGGACAGGGCCAGCAGCCCGGCGGTGAGCGAGTTGCGGGTGGTCTCCGAGCCGGCCGCGATCAGCAGGTTGAAGGCCATCTGCTGCTCGAACTCGGTCATGTCGGCGGTGGCGACGATCGACATCACGTCGTCGGCCGGGCACCGGCTCTTCTCGGCCAGCAGCTCGCGGCCGTAGCCGAACATGGCAGCCGCAGCCGCCGCGCTCCGCTCGGACGTCTCCCCCAGCTCCCGGCCCTCGTGGTCGAGGGTGTCGTCGGCCCAGCCCCGGAGGAGGTGCCGGTCGTCCTGGGGCACGCCGAGCAGGGCGGCGATGGCCTGGAGCGGCAGTTCGACGGCGACGTCGGCCAGGAGGTCGCACGAGCCCCGCTCGACCACGGCGTCGAGGATGGCGGCGGTCCGCACGGCCAGATCGGCCTCGATCTCCCGCAACCGCCGGGGGCTGACCGAGGGGGTGAGCAGCCGGCGGACGTGGTGGTGACGGGGGTCGTCCTGCATGTTGAACAGGACGCCGGCGGCCCAGCCGTCGGGCAGGTCCTCGATCAGCGTCCCGCCACCGTCGCGCCCGCCGCCGGTGTGCGACGAGAACGTCGCCGCCTCCCGGGCCGCCCACCGCACGTCGGCGTGACGGGTCAGGT
Organism: Iamia sp.; assembly: GCA_036380755.1. Taxonomy (GTDB): domain Bacteria; phylum Actinomycetota; class Acidimicrobiia; order Acidimicrobiales; family Iamiaceae; genus Iamia. The sequence goes on from DASVEC010000081.1 coordinate 6,072, forward strand.
TCCAGAACCCCTCGCCGCCGGGCGTGTGGGCGGTGGCCTCCTGCCAGTGGACGGGGTCGTCGTCCCGGAGCCGGCGGAAGGCCTCGTGGGGCGCGCCGTCGGCGAACAGGTCCAGGTCGGTCAGGTCGAGCACGGGAAGAGGTCGACGATGCCCCAGAGGTGCTCGTTGAGCGTCTCGACGTGGTCGGAGCCGGTCTTGCCGTTGCGGAAGACGACGAGGTCGCGGTCGGGGACCATGATCAGCCGCTGCCCCTCGAAGCCGTGGGCCATGAACCCGCCGTCGGTGCGGCCGGGGCGGATCCACCAGTGGGCGCCGTGGATCAGGCCCGGGTCGAGCGGGCTCTCCGAGCGGGGCGTGCGGCCGTGGTCGATCCACGCGCTCGGCACCACTGGGGTGCCGTCCCACGTGCCGCCCCGGAGTACGAGCAGGCCCAGCCGCAGCCAGTCCCGGAGGACGAGGTTCAGGTAGGAGGACGCCACCCACGTGCCGGCGCCGTCGAACCCGAGCGAGACGCTGGTGGCGCCGATCGGGTCGAAGAGCGCCTCGCGCAGCAGGGCGGTGACGGCGTCACCCTCGATGCCGAGCACCCGCTGGACGCAGCCCTGGACGATGTTGGTCGTGCCCGACGAGTAGTTGTACGCCTCGGGCGAGCCGGGCTCGTGGACGAGCGGGAACCCGGCGGCGAAGGCGGCCATGTCCGACGAGGGCTCGCCGTAGAGCATGGCCACCACGTCGGGGATGTCCTCGGAGCCGAAGCCCTCGTAGACCTCGGTCCACTGCAGGCCGGGGCGCATCGAGAGGAGGTGGTCCCAGGTGATGGCGGCCCGCTCGTCGCCGGCCCACCCCGGGACCGGTGCCGGGTCGGTCGCGTCGAGCACGCCCCGCTCCTGGACGATGCCGACCAGGAGGTGGCAGACGCTCTTGGCCATCGACCAGGAGTGGAGCGCCGTCTCGGGCGTGATCGGCCCGGGCTGGACCCCGGCCAGCTCGGCCAGCGGCCCCATCTCGACCTCGCCGTAGCGCTCGGCCACGATCCGGCCCCGGTGGACCACGGCCACCGCGTTGGTGTGGCCGACGCCCGGGTCCTGGTCGGGGCCCAGCACCCGATCGAGCCGGGCGGCCAGGTCGGCGGCGTCGACCTCGGGGGGAGGGTCGGCCTCCTCCCAGGCCGTGGTCGGCCAGGCCACGCCGTCGGGCTGGGGCGGGAAGGGGCGGAGGTCGGCCATCGCCGCCGGACCGTACCCGGTTGGTCCGCTGCGCTGGGCCTGGCAGGCTCGACCGGTGCTCACGGTGAACGGACTGCGCGTCGACGTCGGAGGGACGATCCTCCTCGACGGCATCAGCTTCACCGTGCGCGCCGGCGACAAGGTCGGCATCGTCGGGCGCAACGGCGCCGGCAAGACGACGATGCTCAAGATCCTGGGTGGCGACGCCGAGCCGTCCCGGGGCACGGTGCGGCGCGACGGGGGCGTCGGCTACCTGCCCCAGGACCCCCGGCTCGACGGCGTGCCCGACTCGCGCACCGGGCTCGAGCACGTCCTCTCCGGTCGGGGCTTCGACGAGGCCGTCGTCCGCATGGAGAAGCTGCGCCTGGCGATGGAGGAGGACCCCTCGGACCGGGCCGTCAACCGCTACACCCGGGCCGAGGAGCGCTTCCGGATCGAGGGCGGCTACCAGGCCGACAGCGAGGTCCGCCGGCTCGCCGCCGGGCTCGGCCTGCCCGACGACCGTCTCGACCTGCCCCTCTCGGCCCTGTCGGGGGGCCAGCGCCGGCGGGTCGAGCTGGCCCGCATCCTCTTCGCCGGCAGCGACCTCCTGTTCCTCGACGAGCCCACCAACCACCTCGACAGCGACGCCACGGAGTGGCTCCTCGACTACATGCGCCGGTACCGGGGCGGGCTCATCGTGATCAGCCACGACCTCGACCTGCTCGACGAGGCCATCACCCGGGTCATCCACCTCGACCGCGGCGGCCACGACGAGACCGGCACCCTCCACGAGTACAAGGGCACCTACTCGCAGTACCTCCACCAGCGGGAGGCCGACGAGGAGCGGTTGCGCAAGGAGGCCGCCGGTCGGGCCAAGGAGGTCGAGCGGCTCCAGACCATCGTCGACCGCTTCGGCGCCAAGGCCACCAAGGCGACCATGGCCCACAGCATCGAGAAGCGCATCGCCCGCATCGCCGCCGAGGGCACCGAGGGCCCCCGTCGCCAGCAGGTGGCGCGCGTGCGCTTCCCCGACCCGCCCCACGCCGGGCGCACCGTGCTCGAGGTCTCCGACCTGGCGGTGTCCTACGGCGCCCTCGACGTCTTCGCCGACGTCGAGTTCTCGATGGGCCGGGGCGAGCGCATGGTCGTGATGGGCTTCAACGGCGCCGGCAAGACGTCGATGCTGCGCGCCATCGCCGGCGTGCAGGAGCCGACGACGGGCGCCATCCGCACCGGGCTCGGCGTGGTCGTCGGCTACTACGCCCAGGAGCACGAGGGGCTCGACCCGCACCGCAACCTGGTCGACCAGCTGCGCGACGCCGCCACCGGTCAGGAGGAGTCCGAGCTGCGGGGCCTCCTCGGCATGTTCGGGCTCACCGGCGACAAGGTCTTCCAGGACGCCGGCACCCTCTCCGGCGGCGAGAAGACCAAGCTCGCCCTGGCCCAGCTCGTGGCCGGCCGCAACAACCTGCTGCTGCTCGACGAGCCGACCAACAACCTCGATCCCGGCTCCCGGGACGCGGTGGCCGCCTCGCTGGCCGACTGGCCCGGCACCATCCTCCTGGTCAGCCATGACACCGACTTCGTCCGGGCGCTCAAGCCCGACCGGGCCCTCTACATGCCCGACGGCCAGGTCGACTACTGGTCCGACGACCTCCTCGAGATGGTCGCCCTCGCCTAGAAGCCCCGAACTTTGTGCGCCTGACATCGGTATTCGATGTCAGACGCACAAAGCTCGGTCGGCTCAGCCGCCGGTGGCG
>DASVEC010000082.1:0-11324 GCA_036380755.1 Iamia sp.
GACGCCCACGGTGCCGGTGGGGAACGCCCCCTCCTCGGCCCCGGCCTCGACGGTGATCGAGACGTAGGTGGCGCCGCCCGTCCGGCCCCGGAGCCGGTAGGTGCCCCGGGGATCGATGCGGGCGTCGTGGTAGATGGCGTCGGCGTTGTCGCCGAGCGCCTTGCGCCACGGCGTGGTGATCGGGCGCAACGTCGGGTGGGCGGCGTCCTGCTCCAGCTGGGTCTCGATGCCCGTCCCGAGGTGGTGGAGGATCACCCGCAGGCCCTCGGCCACGTCGGTCGGGTCGGTCAGCCCCCACTCCTCGCCGGCGAAGCGCTCCCCCACCTCGGCCAGCGTCGCCAGCAGCTCGGCGTAGGCGTCCTGCGACCGGGTCATCGGCTCAGACCTCGATCTCCACCGAGAACTGGGCCATGTACTCGGCCAGCTCGGTGTGGAGGACGTCGGCGTCGAAGCCCCAGTCCTCGGCCGTGTAGCGGTGGGCGCCGTGCTTTCCCCGCGGCTTGTCGCGGACGTAGGCCTCGATGGCGGCGGCGTGCTCGGGGACCATCTCCCGGCCGATGCCGGCGTAGGCGCCGGCCACCGCGGCCACCGGGTCGGACATCAGATCGGCGAAGCGGAGGTCGCCGAACGGGACGGGCAATGACCCGTCGAGCCGGCGGCGGCCGACCGTCGTGAGGGCGTCGCCGAACAGGGCGCCGATCAGCGGGGCGATGACCTCGAGGTCGACGTGGTCGGTGCGCAGCCACTGGATCATGGCCACCGTGCTGACGGTCGACGGCATGGTCTTCGCGGGGTCCCGGTGGGTCTGGATGATGCAGGCGTCCGGGTAGGCGGCCAGGAGGTCGTCCATCATCATCAGGTAGCCCGGCGTCTTGAGCAGCCAGCGCTTGGGCGGCTTGCCGTGCTGGACGGTCTGGAGCACCACCCGGTGCCAGGCCAGGTCGGCCTCCAGGTCCGGGTTCCAGCTGCCCAGCTCGCTGATGAGCATGGGCCAGTGGCTGCCGGCCAGCGACGGGGCGCACAGGGTGATGTCCTCGACGGGCAGGTCCGACCGCAGCTCGTGCATGCCGGCGAACTCGGGCTGGACGTCGGCCCAGAGCTCCTGCTCGCACTCGGTCATCGCCGTGACCTGCGCGGCCGTGGTCCCGGCCGGGACGACGGGGTGGATCACGTCGGTGGCGATCGGCGTGCGGAGCCCGGGGTCGAGGCCCAGCAGCTCGAACAGGATGGTGGTGCCCGACCGGGCCGGCCCGGTAACCACGATCGGGGCCTCGATCACCTCCTCGGCGATCGACGGGTCGCGCCGCCAGCGCTCGCCCACCAGGAACCGGGTACGGAGGCTCCGCATCAGCTCCTCGCGGGTGAGCATCCGCCCCACGACGTGGAGATCGCTCTCGTTGACGGCGTCGACGAGGGTCCGCAGCCGCCCTTCCCAGTCGCCGTCGCCCAGGTCGCCCGGGTCGTCGACACCGGTGGTCAGCCGGGTGTGCTCGAGCAGGTGGTCGGCCACCAGCGGGACCATCCGCACGGCCCCGCCGACGGCATCGCCCATGGCGTTGAGACGCCGGACCCAGTCCGGCCTGGTGTAGCGCTCGTCCATCGACCTGATGCCCACGGACGAGAGTCAACCAGGCCGGACCGGTCCGTGCTGACGATGTGTCAGATCAGCAGACAGCAGCGCGCTCCTCGTCGGTCGGCACGGCGTCGACCCGGGCGTACCCGGCCGGGGCGGCGGCGACGAGGAGCTCGAGGGCGGCGCCGTCCCGGGGCCGCAGCTGGTAGGTGATCGCCGGGAACATCTCGGGATTGCTGACCGGACCGGGCTCGAGCACGACCGGGTGGGACGTCTCGGCGTCGACGTAGACGGCGTTGTACGGCAGGATCGTGGTGTCGGGCGTCGGCGGCTCGATGGGCTCCCCCGTCTCGGGGTCGATCTCGAACCTCGAGCTGACCGGCCTGACCACGAGCATCTCGCGACCATCCACCACGTCGGTCCCGTCGATGACCGCGCTGCCCCTGTCGAGCTGGTCGGCCAGGCCCCGCAGCTCGCTGCTCATGTTCGGGCCGGCCGACTCCGACCACTGGCCGGAGCAGTGGTCGACCGCCCGCAGGAGCGGGTTGGCGACGAACCCGCCGTCGGGGTCGGGGGCCTCGGCCAGGCCCAGCTCGAACTCGGGGGTCTCGCCGTCGGGGCCGTACTCGATGCCGTGGCGGGTTCCGCTCACGTCGTCGGCCCAGCCCCGGCGGACCAGGCGACCCTGCACCCGCGACTCGGTGGCGACGACGGTCGTGAGCATCAGCTCCCGGAGGTCGGCGGCCAGCTGCGCCTCGGGGGCGAGCGTCGTGGTGGGATCCGTGGCGACCGGTCGGACCACGGTCGTCCCGTCGTCGTCCCCGCCACCGGCCCGCGCCGCCAGCACCGCCGAGGCACCCAGGACGGCGACGGCGGCCGCGACGGCCAGCGCCCGCCGGGCCCGACGCCGCACCATCGGAGCGGCGTTCGGGGCGGGGTCGAGGACCTCGACGTCGTCCGCCGTCGACGTCGAGGCGTTCGCGGTGCTCTCCCCGGCGCGGGCGTGCTCGGCGCGGAGGGCGGACCAGAGCGCCTCCTCGAAGGCGGGGAGGGCGATCTCGTCAGGGGCGGGGGTGTCGGTGGGGGTCATCGGACCTCCTCGGGGCAGGCCGGGTCGGCCGTCTCTGGTCGCGGCGCCGGGGCGCCGGGCGGGCGGGACGGGTGGTCCCGCACGCGGCGACGGGCCCGGGCCAGACGGGCCCGGGCGGCGTCGGGGGTGATCTCGAGCCGCCGGGCCGCCTCCGCCGGGCTCAGGCCCTCGGCGACCAGCCGCAGCACCGCCTCCTCGCCGGGAGCGAGGTCGGCCAGGGCCGGCTCGAGGTCGGCCAGGTCGCGCCGGGCGTCGATGGCGTGCTCCAGCCGGGCGTGATCGTCCTCGCCCAGCAGGGCCCGGCCGGCGACCCGGTCGGCCAACCGGCGGCGGCGGGCCCCCGCCCGGTGGTGGTCGGCCACCTCGCTGGCGGCGAGGGCGTGGACGAACGAGGCGACGGTGCCCCGCTCCGGGTCGAAGGTCCCGGACCGGTGGAGCAGGCGGACGAAGGTCTGGGCGACGACGTCGGCCACGTCGTCGGGCGTGGCGCAGCGGCGGGCGGCGTAGGCGGTGATCCGGCGGACGTAGCGGCGGTAGAGCGCCTCGAAGGCGGCCTCGTCGACGGCCACCCGGGCCATCAGCCGAGCCTCGGTGTCGTCGTCGGTCGGGTCCCCCATCACCACCTCTACGTCGGCTGCGCCCGAACCGTGACGCGCCGGGCCGTCAGGCCGGGGGCGGGAGGAAGGTGAAGAGGCAGAGCTGGGTGGCGTAGGCGACGAGGTGGGGCTCGCCCCGGCAGTCGTCGCCCAGGTCCCAGAGGGCCATGTCGACCGAGGCGTAGCCGTCGCCGGCCCAGCGGGCGGTGTTGACGCCGAGGATCCACTCCGAGCGCCACGCCCCGGTGAGGTGGAAGGTCAGGTCGATGCTGGGCGAGAACCACATCTCGTCCCGCGGACCGACCCGCTGGCCCACCGCCCCGGGCATGGTGTCGGCCACGACGACGACCCCCAGCGGATCGATGGTGCCGTCGTCGAGGATCGGCGGGTCGTCGAAGCGGCACCACTTGGCGCACAGGCTCGACGTCCGGGGGCTGTCGTCCCAGGGCGGGGTGCCGAGGCCGGGTCGGCCCTCGACCTTCTCGTCCCAGAAGGGCATGGGATCGAAGCGCTCCACGTCGTCGGGCGGCGGGTCGCGGAACGAGGGGCAGTCGTCCGGGTGGGGCACGCCGGGCGGGACCGCCAGGTCGACGAAGTCGAACCCCTTGCGGGGCCCGCCGAAGATCGCCGTGGTCAGGTGGCCCCGCGCCGCCCCCGGGTTGCGGATCTCGCCCCGGAGCTGCGACATCGACCGCCCCCGGCGGAGGACGTCGACGTCGACCTCGACCGGTCCGTGCGCCACCTGGGCGGCGAAGGTGGTGTGGAGCGTGCGCAGCGTCTGGGTCGGGTCGTCGAGCTCGGCCTCCAGCGCCCGCACCGCCAGGGCGGTGACGATGCCGCCCTGCGGGAGGGGCCGCAGGTTCCACACCGGGTCGATGGCGCCCGTGTAGCGCCCGGCGCTCACCCGCTCGACGGCCGTCTCCACCCCGAAGCTGTTGCCCACGGGGTCAGGCTGCCGCGTCGGCCGGCCCGCGCCAACCGAGTTCTACGAGGTGCTGACGGGGACGGTGAGGTCGGCGGTGTAGCCGGCCGAGACCGATCCGGACATGGCGGCCATCTGGGTGTCGTAGCCGTCGCTGAAGATCCCGTCGCTGTCGAGCGAGACCTGGGACAGGTTCTCGACGCTCTGCTCGTAGCCGTCGGTGGCGTAGACGTCGGCGCACACGTCCTCGGGGAAGGCGAGCTGCGAGGTGGCGACGATGTCGCCCGAGCTGGTGGCGACGTCGAGGCTCTCGTAGACCTCGAAGTGGACGTGGGGCCAGCGGCCGGCGTAGCAGGCCGGGAAGATGCTGGTGAACGTGACCTGGCCGGCGTCGTCGGCCTCCTGCACGCCCCGCAGGTAGTTCTCGCCCTCGACGCCCTCGGAGTACATCGAGTAGCGCCCCTCCCGGTCGCAGTGCCACAGGTAGACGGCGTGGCCGGGGAGCGGGTCGCCGCTGTCGGAGTCGGTGACCGTGAGGGTCATGGTGAGCGGGATGCCCTCGGCCACGGTGGTCGACGAGCCGAAGCTCGACGTGATGTCGGAGCGGACGATGCCGCTCTCGAGCAGGACGTCCGGTCCGTTGGAGCCGTCGCCCGGGTAGGGGCCGGCGGTCTCGTTCGGGATGGCATTCGGATCGCCCGCCGAGGCCGTCTCGGCTCCGCCCATGCCGCCCTCGGGGGGCGCGCCCGCGCCGCCGGCCGTGGCCTCGGTGGTCGACGTCGTGGTGCTGGTCGACGATGCGGTCGCCTCCGGGTCGTCGCCCCCTCCGCAGGCCGCCAGGGCCACGCCGGCACCGGCACCGGCGAACAGGACGAGGGCCCGCCGGCGGTTCATCAGCTGGCCGACGTCGAAGGCGAGGCCTCGGTCGAGCCGGTCGTCGTCGTGGTGGTGGTCGTTCATGGGGATCACGATGCGTCCTCCCACCCGCGACTCCCCCGAGGGGGGACCGAGCGTTTGCTGAGAGCCTCAGACGCCGGTGGCGATGAGGCGGGCGGCCCGCCGGGCCTGGTGGACGAAGAGGTCGGGGTAGGCCTCGACGACCCGGTGCAGGTGGCCGAAGAGCTCGAAGCTGATGCCCCCGAAGGTCTGCGTCCAGGCGTAGAGGCTGCGGACCAGCACCTCGTCGGGCAGGTCGCCGGGCACACCGGCCCGCAGCCGCTCGAGGTCGGCCCGGAGGGGCCGGGAGATGGGTGCGGTCCGGGTCAGGTCGACCTCGCCGGCGGCGACGGCGTCGGCCACCACGCCGAGAGCCGCCACCGGGGGCCGGGCGGCGGCCGGGATGGTGTCGCCGGGGGCCTGGTAGCCGGGCACCGGGCTGCCGTACAGGAGGGCGTACTCGTGGGGGTGGGCGACGGCCCAGGTGCGGATGGCGGTCGCCACCCGGACCCACCGGGCCTCGAACCCGCCCCGCCGATCGGCGGCGGCCTCCTCGGTGGCGGCGCCCAGGGCGTCGTAGGCATCGACCAGCAGGGCGGTGAGCAGCTCGTCCCGGCTGGCGAAGTAGCGGTACACGGCCGAGGACACCATCCCCAGCTCGCGGGCCACGGCGCGCAGCGACAGCTCGGAGGCACCGACCTCGGTGAGCTGGCGCCGCCCGGCGGCCTTGATCTCCTCGACCAGCTCGGCCCGGGCTCGGGCCCGGGCGGTCATGGGGGCGTTGGCCATCGACCCATCCTGCCACCAATGGGAGAGCATGTGCACGTTTCGAGAGCACTGCTCTTGACAAGCGGGTCGCGGTGGCGGATGATGGCGACGCCAAACGAGAGCACTGCTCTCCCAATCATTCCGGAGCCCACGTCATGTCCGCCACCATCACCCCCGATCGCTACCTCGCCCCCGGTCGATCCGACCGCATCACCAACCGCATCGCCGGTGCTCTCACCCGCCGGGGCCTGAGCGTCGCCGGGTCCCGCGAGCTCCGGGTCGTGGGCCGGACCAGCGGCCAGGTCCGCACCACCGTCGTCAACCTGCTCGAGGTCGACGGCCACCGCTACCTCGTCGCCCCTCGGGGCCACACCCAGTGGGTCCGCAACCTGCGGGCCGCGGGCCGGGGCGAGCTCCGGGTCGGGCGGCGGGTCGAGGCCTTCCGCTCCTTCGAGCTGCCCGACGACGACCACAAGGTCGTGGTCATCCGGGCCTACCTGGAGCGCTGGGCGTGGGAGGTCGGTCGCTTCTTCGAGGGCATCGACGCCTCGTCGCCCGAGGACGTCCTGCGGGCCGCCGCCCCCGACTTCCCCGTCTTCCTCGTCGAGGACGCGGCGTAGCGCCTCCCTACCCTGGGCCCGTGCGCCGTCTCGTCACCGCCCTGCTGCTGATCGGCGCGGTGGCCGCCTGCGGGCGGGAGCCGGCCTTCCCGGACCGGACGGCCCGGGTCACGGTGGGCGACCGCACCACGACCTACACCGTCGACGCCTGCGGGCTCGACGGCCAGACCTTCCGGCTCGCCGCCCGGGCCGAGTCGGGGGCGATCCTGCAGGCCGCGGTCGGGGTCGAGGCCGACGGCGAGACCGGGGTGCCGGAGTCCACCGGCCTCACCGTGTACGGCGGCGACGAGGGCGACCTGGCGGCCTTCGGCGCCGAGGCGTGGGCCCGCCGGGGCGAGGACGGTGACGCACCGGGTGCGATCACCTCGGCCCGCATCCGGGGGGCCCGCATCCAGGCGTCGGGCGAGGCCGCCGTGGTCGACGCCGACGACGTCCCCACCGGCGACCAGCTGCTCGCCGTCAGCCTCGACGCCCGCTGCGACGCCGAGGACTAGCGAACTCGGTGGGGAAATCGCCCCTCTGGGGGCGATTTCCCCACCGAGTTCGGCTCAGGCCTTCTTGGTCTCCCAGAAGATCTCGGCGATCTCGTCGATCTTGGCCAGGAGCTGGTCGGCCACGGCGATGTCGTGGCTGCCCTTGCTGCCGCCGGCGCCGGCCAGCTTGGTGGCCTCGTTGATCAGCGTGTGGAGCTGCGGGTACTTCTCGAAGTGGGGGGGCTTGAAGTAGTCGGTCCAGAGCACCCACAGGTGGTGCTTGACCAGCTCCGAGCGCTGCTCCTTGATGAGGATGGCCCGGGTGGTGAACTCCGGGTCGTCGTTGTCGGCCATCTTCTCGGCGATGGCCTTGACCGACTGGGCCTCGATCCGGGCCTGGGCGGGGTCGTAGACGCCGCAGGGCAGGTCGCAGTGGGCGTGGACCTCGATGGTCGGGGCGAGCAGGCGCTTCAGCATTGGAGTCCTCGGAGGATCGCGGGTCGTCTGGGAGCGAGCGCGACCCTATCCCCGTGCCCACGGGGTGCGACACAGGACGTGGTTGGCTGGGGGCCATGTGGGGGTTCGCCGTCGTCCGGGGTCGCTCGATGGAGCCGACCCTGCGCGAGGGCGATCGCCTGCTCGTGCGGCACGGTGCCGCGCCCCGGGTCGGGGGCCTGGCGGTGGTCCGCCTGCCCGACGGGGTGGTCGCCGTGAAGCGGGTGGCGCGCCGGGAGGGCGACGGCTGGTGGGTCGAACGCGACAACCCCGCGGCCGGGGTCGACTCCTGGTCGGTGGGCGCCATCGGCGAGGACGACGTCGTCGCCCGGGTGGTGACCCGGGTCTGGCCGCCCGGTCGCCGGCGAACCGGGTGACCTCACCCGTTTGGGGGAGACCGGACGGTCGGTCTGCTCGCTTGACGTGTTCGGGGAGGGACTCTGCGTGTGCGAACGTGAGGAGGTGATCGTGCTGGCGCGGCCCCGGCTCGCCCGGGTCCTGGCCCGGCGCCACACGCTGGACCTTCTCGTCCTGGAGGCCCCCGGCGGCTCCGGCCGGACGGTGCTCCTCGACCAGGCCCTGGCCGATCCGGTGGCCGGCGCCACGGACGTCCGGATCGACGTGACGCCGGCCGACGCCGAGCCCGGAGCGCTGGCCACGCGGATCCTCCAGGCCCTCACCCTCCGAACCGGTGATCAGATCGAACGGGAAGCCGTCCGATCTGATCACCGGTTCGAGGAGATCGTGGCCGCGGCGGGTGCGCTGGCCCCCATGGCCCTCGTGCTCGACGGCCTGGAGCGGGCCGGCGAGCCCGGCGCCGCCCTGGCCACCCACCTGGTCGACGCCCTCCCGCCGGGATGCGGTCTGGTGGTGTCGGGCCGCTGGTTGCCCCAGCTGGGCCGGGCCTCGCGGGTGGCCGCCGGCACCGCGGTCCTGCTGGGCCCGGCCGAGCTGGCCCTCCGCTCCGACGAGGTCCGGGCGCTGGCCGAGCGGGGCGGCGTGGCGTCGGCCGACCGGGAGCTGATGGCCTGGCCGGCCCTGGCCCAGCTGGTCGCCACCGGCCACCCCGACCTCGTCCCCCACCTGCTCCACGAGGTCCTGACCTCGACCGTCGACCCGGACCTGGCGGACGTCGCCCTCGCCCTCGCCGTCGTCGGCGGGGCCGAACCGGGCGTCGCCACGCCGATCGTCGACGCCGTGGCCCCCGGTGCGGCCGGCTGGGTGCCCACCCTCGGCCGCCTCCCCCTCGTGCGCGTCGGTCCCGAGGGCGTCTGGCCCCACCCCATCTGGGCCGCGGTGGCCGAGCGGAACCTGGCCCCGGCCCACCATCGGGCCGCCCTGGTGGCGGCGGGCGAGGCCCGCATCGCCCAGGGCGCCCTCGTCGAGGCCGGGCGGCTCGCGGCGCGGGCCGAGGACGGACCGCTGCTGGCGGCGACCGCCCGGGCCGCCCTCTCGGCCCTCCCGCCGCTGGTCTCCGACGCCGAGCTCGACCGCTGGCTGGCGACCGGACTCCTCCCCCCGGACGGCATCGAGGCTCGGTGGGCGCGGGCCTTCCTTGGCGACGAGCCGGCGGCCACCGACGCCCTCGAGGCGGTCCGGGCCGAGCTGGCAGCCGGCGGCGACCACGACACCGAGCTCGCCGTCGCCCTCCACCTCGGCCAGCGCGCCCTCCAAGCCGACGACGGTGCCGCTCTCGTCCGCTACGTCGCCCGCGCCGACGAGCTGGTCGCCCAGGGCATCGAGGCGGCCCGGCCCATGGCCGCCCTGGGCCGGGCCCTCGGCCTCCAGCTCGCCGGCCACTACCGGGAGGCCGTGGCCACGCTGGACGAGCTCCCCACTCGGGTCGTGCGAGGCGACCTCGGGGCCCAGGTGCTGATGGTCCGGGGCACCAACCTGCTCCTGGCCGACGACCGGCAGGGCGCCGACGCCGCGCTCACCGCGGCCGGTGCCCTCGGATCGACCGCCAGCCGGGCGGTGGCGCACCACCTCCACGGCCTGGCCCGCTGGATGGGGGGCGATGCCGCCGGCGCCGTCGACGAGGCCCGGCTGGCCGTCGACCTGGCCGCCTCGGTCGGGGCCCCAGAGCGGGCCGCCACCGCCCGGGCCGCGCTGGCCTGCTACCTCGCCCTGGCCGGACGCCCACCCGACCCGGACCGTCCGCCGGGCGGTGCCGCCGGCGCCGAGGCCCAGGCCATCGGGGCGGTGGCCGAGGTGGTCAGAGCCCTGGACGACGGCCCCGACGAGGCCCGGCGGCGGCTCGCCGAGCTCGGCCCGGCGCCGGCCCGGGCGGCGACGTCGACCACCTGGCGGGCGGCCCTCGAGACGGCGCTGCTCGACGCACCGGACCCGCGGTGGGCCGACCTGGCGGCGACGCACCCGGCGATCGCCCGGGCCGTCGCCGCCGGCGAGGCGGCCGCCACCCACCTGGCCGGTGGCCCTCCGGCCCCGGCCCGCGACCGCCCCCTCCTCCCCGCCCGCTGGTGCGAGCCCGCCGCTCGCCGGATCGAGATCGACCTCCTGGGCCCGGGCCGGCTGCGGATCGACGGCCGGCCCACCGACGATGCCGGCTGGCGCCGCCACCGCGTCCGGGAGCTGGCCCTGCACCTCGCCGTGCACCCCCTCGCCGCCCGGCGCCAGGTCGCGGCCGACCTCTGGCCCGATCTCGACGAGAGCGCGGCCGGGCGCAACCTGCGGGTCAACCTCACCCACCTGCTGGATCTCCTCGACCCCGATCGGGCCGGCGGCGGGAGGTCGGCGATCCTGGTCGACGATCCCACCGGTCTGGGCCTGGCCGACCCTCCTCACCTGACGATCGACGTCCGGGTCCTGCGGGCGGCGTGCGCCACCGTCGTGGCCGCGGGCGCGGCCGGCGACACTCCCACCGCCCTCGGCGCGGCCCGGGTGGTGCTGGCCCACGGTGGACGGCTGCTCGACGGGAACGCCGGCGAGTGGGTCCGCGGGGTGCAGCACGACCTCGACGAGGCGGTGCTGCGGGCGGTCGGCGTCGCCGGGCCGCTCGCCCTCGATGCCGGTCTGGCCGAGATGGCCGAGGCCCTCGGCCGGCGGGCCGTCCTGCTCGACCGCTGGGCCGAGGCCGCCCACCGGCTGGTGATGTCCGCCCGGCTGCGGACCGGTGACGTCGACGGCGCCCGCCGAGCGGCGATCGGGGCCCTCGTGGCGCTCGACGAGCTCCACACCACCCCGACGCCCGAGACCCTCGCCCTCGTCCTCCGCACCGGCCTCCGCCCGCCCTGGCCCCGCGAGGCCCGGGCCTAGGGGTTCAGCGGACGAGGAGGATCTGGGCCTCGATGGCCACCTCGACGGGCTGGCTGCTGGGGACCTCGACGTCGTGGTCGGAGAAGGTCACCTCGGTGGAGGCCACCAGGACGACGGCGGTGGTGATCGTGGTCAGGTCGACCTCGAAGGTCGCCGCGGTCAGGGTCGTGTCGTCGGTGGTGGGCGACTCCTCCTGGACCGACTCGACCACCCCCGAGAGGTGGCGAGGAGGGTGGCTGGGAGCGGTCGGGGAGGTCCCGGGGAGGGCGGGTCGAACCTCATCGGATGGCCTGCCACCACGACCACGCACCGTTGTCCCGCCGGGGCTTCCTGGCCGGGGGCGCCGCCGCCCTCACCGGCGCCACCCTCCTCCGCGGCGCCCCGGCGTCCGCCCTGCTGGGCGCCCCCGGCGTCGGCGGCGTCGAGCCCTTCCGCCTGGCCGTCGCCTTCCCCTCCTCGGCGGGCCAGCGGGCCGCGCTGGCCGCCTTCGACCTGACCCACGGCGTCCGCGAGGGCGGGGTCGAGGTCCTGCTGTGGCCGGGCGACCGGGCCCGGCTCGCGCTCACCGGCATCCG
>DASVEC010000083.1:0-3707 GCA_036380755.1 Iamia sp.
CGTGCCCACCCACCAGGCATCGGCGTCGGCCCTCTCGATGCCGGCGCTCGCCAACGCCTCCGTCGTGGCCTCGACGACGAGATCGTCGAGCCCCTTGTCGAAGTGCTCGGCGAAGGGCGTGCAGCCCATGCCGACGATGGCGACCCGGTCGCGGATGCCGTGCGATCCCATGTTCAGCTCGCCTTCTCGGTCGACGTCTTCACGACGCTCCCATCGATCGTCCGCAGGGGACGGGCCTTCCAGAAGTAGTTGGCGATGCCGTCGGCGGTGAACAGCCGGCGGAAGGTCATCTCGACCCGGACCCCGATGGCGAGCTCGCCGGCGTCGCAGTCGGTGAGCTCGACCGGCAGCCGGCCCCCGCCGTCGAAGTCGACGACGGCGAAGACGATGGGCGGGCTGGGCGAGTAGGCGAGACGGTCGATCGTGGACGTGACGACGGTGCCGGCGGCGTCGGCCATGGGCCGGGCCTCCATGTCGTCGATGGCCCCGCCGTGCATCGCCGCCCGGGCCGGCGGCATGTGGACCGAGCCGGACGTGCGGTCCTCGGAGGCGACGAAGCCGAACTTCCAGTCGCCGCTGCGGGCGGCGGCCGAGGCGCTGGGCCGGGCCGGCTCCGGACGCCGCGGCGGCTCGGTGGCGAGGAGCCCCCGCCAGCGCAGGTAGGTCGGGTACGGGAGCGGTGCGCCCGCCGCGACCTGGTCGGCCACTGGCCGGGCCGGTGCCCACGCCGCCACCGCGTCCGTCGCCCGGAACACCAGGGCATCGGCTCCGTCGGCCAGCGAGAGCAGCACGACGACGTCGCCCGGGCTCGACGCCTCCAGGGCACTGGCCAGCAGCAGGAGCGGCTGCGTCGCCCCCGGGTTGCCGACCGTCGCGCTCAGATCGTCGGCGACCGCGTCCTTCCCGACGCCGAGCCCACGGACCACGGCCTTGGCCGCCCGGGCGTGCGGGCTGGCGATCACGACGGTCGCCACCTCCTCGGCCGCCACACCGGCATCGGCCAGGCCGGCGGCGAAGGCGGCCGTGCCGAGGGGCACGTAGCGCTTCTCGCCGAAGCGCTCCTCCCACTGCCGGGTGCGGGTGTCGCCCGGCGTGCGCCAGCGGTCGAGGAACTCCTCGGTGCGGCTGGCCCGGCCGATCAGCTCGGCCAGCACCGGCGCCCCGTCGTCGTCGGATCCGACCAGCACGGCCGCGGCGGCGTCGCTCCCGGCGGCCTCGTCGGGCGAGCCCGGCAGCCCGGGGCGGACGTCGCCCGCCACGACCAGGGTGGGCCCGCCACCGGCGAGCGCCGCGACCAGGGCGGCGACCGACGACCGGGCCGCACCGGCCATGTCGGCGGCCAGGGCCTCGGGCGGCAGGCGCAGGGCGGCGTGGACGGCCGTGGCGTTCGTCTTGTCGGCGTAGGTCGGGGTGGTGGTCGCGAACCAGAGCGCCGACGGCACGACCGGCGTGGAGCGCAGCACCGAGCGGGCCGCCTCCACGGCGAGGGTGGTGGCGTCCTCGTCGTAGCCGGCGACGGTGCGCGTGCCCTTGCCCCCGCCCCCGCCCGCCACGGCGGCGATGGTGGAGCGGTCGAGCCGGCGGTGGGGCAGATGGGCGCCGAGGGCGAGGATGCCGCGCATGCCGTCGAGCCTAGGACCAGATCTGACGACCCGTCAGATCCGTTCGATCGGCCCGGCGGACCGTACGGTGGGAGAGCCGTGGCCTCCCCCGACACCGCACCTCCTCCCCCGCCGCGCCCCGACGGGGCGCCCGCCGTCGACCTGACCCGGCCCCGCCGGTCCGACCGGGCCCGCCAGGCCTTCGTGGCGCCGTGGTCGCGCCGCCGGGCCCGCCGGGTGGGCCTGGTGGCCCTCGTGCTGGTCGTCGTGGGACCGCTCATCGGCGCCGCCGTCGCCCTCCTGCTGGTGCCCGCCCAGCCGCCCGCCATCGTCCCCCTCGACGAGAGCCGGTTCGCGCTGCTCGACGCCGAGGGATCGATCCGGGGCATCGACCCGGTCACCGGCGAGATGGCCCTCCGCCTCGTCCTGCGGGCCAGCGGGGCCACGCCCAACGACCTCTTCGATGCCAACGGCGCCCTCACCGAGGACGTCGTGCTGGTCACGAGCGACGCCAACGGCCAGGGCGCCCGCACCCTCGCCGCCGGCCAGCCGCCGGGCACGGTGACCGTGGCGCTGAACCTCAGCGACTCCCGGGCGACGCGCTACCCGATCGACCGGTACCGATCGACGATCATCGTCCAGGCCCTTCGCGACGGCGATCCGGCCCGTGCCGTCCCCATGCGGTTCTCGCTGCGGTCGAGCGACCCCGGGTTCACGATCGACGTCCTCGAGGACCAGACCTCCGACGTCGGCGCCTACCTCGACGTCCGCGTGGCCCGCCGGGGGACGGTGGTCGGCTGGGCCGGGTTCTTCGTCCTCGTGTGCTGGCTCCTCGCCATCGCCGCCGCCTCGCTGGGCTGGACCACGGTGGTGCACGGCATCGCCTCACCCGGCTGGGCATGGGGCTTCCTCATCGGCGTGCTGTTCGCCCTGCCCCCGCTGCGCAACGCCCTCCCCGGTGCCCCGCCGTCGGGCTCGCTGGTCGACCTCGCCGCGTTCTACTGGGCCGTCGGCATCGTGGCGCTGACCCTCGTGGCCATGGTCGGCTCGTGGAACATCCGGGTCCGCCGGGCCCCCGACGAGCCCGACTCGCCCAAGCCCCGCATCTGACGACCCGTCAGATACGGTCGCACCGTGAAGCTCGGTGACGTGGTGAACCCGGACGCGCTCCCCCACGGGCGGCCGCTCGACGGGGTGCGCATCCTCTCCCTCGAGCAGATGCAGGCCCTCCCCTGGGCCACGCAGCTGCTCGCCCGGCTCGGGGCCGAGGTGGTGAAGATCGAGGCCATCGGCACCGGCGACCAGGGCCGGGGCTCGCTCCCGGCCATGACCGATCCCGAGGGGCGCCGGGTCGGCGCCACGTTCCTGCGGACCAACCTGGGCAAGCGCTCGATCTGCATCGACCTCAAGTCCGACCGGGGCCGGCAGCTCGTGCTCGACCTGGCGCCACGGTTCGACGTCGTGGCCGAGAACTTCAAGGGCGGGGCGCTGGCCCGCCTCGGCCTGGCCTACGCCGACGTCGCCGCCGTCCACCCGAAGGTCGTCTACCTGAGCGTCAGCGGCTTCGGGAACAGCGGCTCGCCCTACGGCGACATGCCCGCCTTCGCCCCCATCGTCGAGGCCATGTCGGGCATCTACGAGATGAAGCGGCAGGGCGACGACCCGCCCGTCGTCGCCCCGGTCGGTGCCCTGGGCGACATCGGCACCGCCCTGTTCGGCGTGATCGGCCTGCTGGCGGCGCTCCGCCACCGGGACCAGACCGGGCGGGGCAGCCACGTCGACGTGGCCATGCTCGACGCCATGGTCGCCATGACCGACATCGTCACCAACTTCTGGTCGATGGGCCTCCGGGGCGGCGACCTCGGTCCGCTGCTGATGCACGGGTTCGAGGCGAGCGACGGCTGGTTCATCGTCCAGGTCGGGCGCGAGCACCAGTTCGCCCGGCTGGTGGAGGCGATCGGCCATCCGGAGTGGGCCACCGACGAGCGCTTCGCCACCCGCCAGGGCTGGCTCGACCACCTCGACGTGCTGCGGGCCGGGATCGAGACCTGGGCCGCGGACAAGACGTCGATGGAGGCCGCTCGCGCCCTCGGCGCCGTGGGCGTG
>DASVEC010000084.1:0-6074 GCA_036380755.1 Iamia sp.
GAGGAGCGAGAGCTCAGCCAGATCATCGAGAAGGGCCGTGAGGCCCAGGATCGCATCGATGCCGGCGAGAACACCCCGGAGAACCGGCGGGCCGCCCGCGCCGCCGCCCGGGCCAAGGACCGGTTCATCCGGGCCAACCTCCGCCTGGTGGTGAGCGTGGCCCGGCGCTACCCCCTGCCCCCGGGCATGGAGCTCCTGGACCTGGTCCAGGAGGGCAACATCGGACTGGAGCACGCCGTCGACAAGTTCGACTGGCGCAAGGGCTTCAAGTTCTCCACCTACGCCACGTTCTGGATCCGCCAGGCCATCGGCCGGGCGCTCGACCAGAAGGCCAGCCTCATCCGGCTCCCGGGTGACCGGTCGGCGAGCCTGCGGGCCGCCCTGCGGCAGGTGTCCGGCGACGGCGACGAGCTCGACGACGAGCACGCCACCCTCCACCGGCTCACCACCCCGACGTCGCTCGACCGCACGGTGGGCGACGACGACGGCAACGAGCTGATCGACCTCCTGGCCGACGACACCGCCGGTCCGGAGACCATCGTGATGGCCCGGGCCGAGGAGGACTACGCCACCGGGCTGCTCGAGGTCCTCGAGCCCCGGGCCCGGTACGCCGTCGAGCAGCGCTTCGGCATCAACGACGGGCGCAAGCGCTCGTACCGCGAGGTCGGCGACGAGCTCGGCGTCACCGCCGAGGCCGCCCGGCGCCTCGTCAAGCGGGCGGTCCACACGGTCCGCTCCGAGGCCGAGGCCCGGACCTCCGCCGCCTGATCCAGACGCCGCGAATCGCGTCGCCGAACCCCCAGAAAACGATGACGGCTGCGCATTCCGCGCAGCCGTCTTTGTTTCATCCCATGATCAGTGTGTGATTTGCACTTTGCGTCCCGGGTCGTGAGCGGCGAGGCTGGGCCCATGCTCACCGCCGAGCGCGACCCCGCCGCCGACACCACCCCCGAGCCCGCCGCCTGGCGGGCGTTCCCCGCCGCCCAGCAGCCGGACTGGCCCGACCCCGGTGCCCTCGACCGCGTCACCAAGGAGCTGTCGGGTCTGCCCCCGCTCGTGGTGGCCAGCGAGAGCCGCGACCTCCTCTCCGCCCTGGGGCGGGTAGCCGAGGGCCAGGCCTTCCTGCTGCAGGCGGGCGACTGCGCCGAGTCCTTCACCTCGTTCTCGGCCGAGTCGGTGCAGCGCCGACTCCAGGTGATCCTGCAGATGGCCGTCGTGCTCACCTACTCCTCGGGCGTGCCCACGGTGAAGATCGGCCGCATCGCCGGGCAGTTCGCCAAGCCCCGGTCGTCGGGCACCGAGACGATCGACGGCGTGACCCTGCCGTCGTTCCGGGGCCACATCGTCAACGGCGACGCCTTCACCTCCGAGGCCCGGGTCCCCGACCCGACCCGCCTGCTGCAGGCCTACCACCAGTCGGCGTCCACCCTGAACCTCCTGCGCTCGCTCACCCGGGGGGGCTTCTCCGACCTGGCCCAGGTCCACAGCTGGAACCAGGACTTCGTCACCGCCACCCCCCAGGGCCAGCAGTACAAGGCGCTGGCCGACGAGATCGGGCGGGCCCTGCGGTTCATGACCGCCTGCGGCGTCGACACCGCCTCGCTGCCCACCCTCCACAAGACCGACTTCTTCACCAGCCACGAGGCCCTGCTCCTCCCCTACGAGGAGGCCCTCACCCGGCGGGACCCGATGAGCGGCGACCGCTACGCCACCTCGGCCCACATGATCTGGATCGGCGAGCGCACCCGCCAGCTCGACGGCGCCCACGTGGCCTACTTCTCGAGCGTGGCCAACCCCATCGGCTGCAAGGTCGGGCCCACGGCCACGCCCGAGGAGGTGCTGGCCCTGTGCGAGGCGCTCAATCCCGACCGGCTCCCCGGCCGGCTCACCCTCATCACCCGCATGGGCGCGGGGAAGATCGAGGAGGGCCTGCGCCCGCTCCTGGCCGCCGTCCGCGACGCCGGCCACCCCGTCGTGTGGGCGTGCGACCCGATGCACGGCAACACCTTCACCTCCGACAGCGGCCACAAGACCCGCCGGGTCGACGACATCCTCGACGAGATCGCCGGCTTCTTCCGGGCCCACGCGGCCGAGGGCACCTGGGCCGGCGGCGTCCACGTCGAGCTCACCTCCGACGACGTGACCGAGTGCCTGGGCGGGTCGCACGAGATCCTCGACAGCGATCTCGACACCCGCTACGAGACGGTGTGCGATCCGCGGCTCAACGGCCGCCAGTCGCTCGACCTGGCCTTCCGCGTGGCCGCCGCCCTGCGCGAGCGCTCCTGACCTGGGGTGGGACCATCCCCACTACTTCGGTGGGAAAAGACCAGGTCAGGGGGCGAATCTCTCGGGCAACGGGAATGTTGACCTAGGTGATCAGGTTTGTCACTCTTTAGTGGCACCCCTCGTCCGCGAGGGGCGTGATCCACACCTCCGAGAGGCCCCCCGATGCTCACCACCGAGATCGATCCCGACCAGCTGGCCGACATCGAGAAGTTCGAGACGATGCTCGCCCGCCACCTCGAGGGCACCATCGACGAGGACGCTTTCCGGGTCTTCCGCCTCAACAACGGCATCTACGGTCAGCGCCAGGGCGGCCACAACCAGATGGTCCGGGTCAAGATCCCCTACGGGGCGATCCACGCCGAGCAGCTCGAGATGTTCGCCGAGCTGGCCGACACCCACTCCCGGGGCTGGGGCCACATCACCACCCGCCAGAACGTCCAGTTCCACTACGTCCAGCTCACCGACGTCCCCACCGTGCTCCGCAAGCTGGCCTCGGTCGGGATGACCACGCGGGAGGCGTGCGGCGACACCGTCCGCACCGTTCAGGGCTGCCACCTGGCCGGCGCCTGCCCCTTCGAGCACCTCGACGTCAGCCCGTGGGCCGACGCCGCCACCGAGCACTTCATCCGCAACCCGCTGGGCCAGCGGCTGCCCCGGAAGTTCAAGATCAACTTCTCCGGCTGCGCCACCGACTGCGGCCAGGCCATGTTCAACGACGCCGGCGTCATCGCCGTCAGCCGCACCCGC
Source organism: Iamia sp. (assembly GCA_036380755.1). Classification (GTDB taxonomy): domain Bacteria; phylum Actinomycetota; class Acidimicrobiia; order Acidimicrobiales; family Iamiaceae; genus Iamia. The sequence goes on from DASVEC010000084.1 coordinate 3,034, forward strand.
GACGACGGCTCGATCGAGCAGGGCTTCCGGGTCTTCGTCGCCGGTGGCCTCGGGGCCAACCCCCACCCTGCTCTCGCCCTCGAGGAGTTCACCTCCCGCGAGGAGCTGATGCCCACCATCGAGGCGATCCTCCGGGTCTTCAACAACCACGGCAACCGGGACAACAAGATCCGGGCCCGCATGAAGTGGCTCGTCGACACCATGGGCTGGGACGAGGTCCAGGCCCGGGTGCTCAAGGAGCGCAACCTGCTGGTGGCCTCGGCCACCTGGCCCGGCGGCATCCCCGAGCAGGTGCAGAAGCACGGCGACGCCCCTGCCGGGCGCTCGGCCACCGTCGAGCCCACGCCGATGGGCCAGGGCACCGCCGTGGCCATCCGCTCCGGCGCCTACGAGGCCTGGGAGAGCGCCAACGTGGTGCGGGGCGAGGCCAAGGGCACCGTCTCGGCCTACGCCTGGAGCCGGCTGGGCGACGTCACCTCGGAGCAGTTCCGGGCCCTCGCCGCCATCCAGCGCGAGCTCCACGCCGACGTCCGTCTCACCAACCGCCAGAACCTCGTCTTCCGGGGCCTGTCGGAGGCCCAGCTGCCCGTGCTCTACGAGCGGCTGACCGCCATCGGCATGGCCCAGCCCGGCGCCGAGCTGGTGCGCGACGTCGTGGCCTGCCCCGGCGCCGACACCTGCAACCTGGCCGTCACCCAGAGCCGGGGCCTGGCCTCGGCCATCGGCGACCAGCTCGAGGAGGAGGGCCTCGCCACCGTCGGCGGCCTCCGCATCAACATCTCGGGCTGCACCAACTCGTGCGGCCAGCACCACACCTCCGACATCGGCTTCTACGGGGCCGAGCGCCGGGCCCACGGCACCGCCGCCCCCGGCTACCAGATGCTCCTCGGTGGCTACGTCGGCGAGGAGCAGGTCCACTTTGGCAACCGCGCCCTGCGCCTGCCGGCCAAGGCCGCTCCGGCCGCCGCCGCCGCCGTCGTGCGTCGCTTCGACGAGGAGCGCACCGCGGGCGAGAGCTTCCGGTCCTGGCTCGACCGCTCGGGCGGGGCCAAGGGCGTGGCCGAGGGGCTCAAGGACTTCGGCGTCTTCCCCACCCCGGAGGACGCTCCCGACTACTACGTCGACTACGGCGAGACCGGGCCCTACGTGGCCGAGGTCGGCGAAGGAGAGTGCGCCGCATCATGAGTGCCATCACCGGACCGGGCATCGGCCCGCTGGCCATCCCCGACTTCAGCGACGAGGAGCTGGCCGAGCTCAACCAGGAGTTCGAGCACCTCCCCGCCTCGAAGATCATCCAGTGGGCGGTCGACACCTTCTCGCCCCACCTGTCGATGACGGCCTCGTTCACCGACGCCGTGCTGATCGACCTGGCCGTGAAGATCGACCCGGGCATCGAGGTCGTCTTCATCGACACCGGCTACCACTTCCCCGAGACGCTGCAGACGGTCGAGGACGTGCGCCGTCACTACGGGCTCAACCTGCGGATGATGACCGTCGCCCGTCAGCAGGAGGAGCTCTGGGCCAAGGACCCGGGCAACTGCTGCTCGGCGGTGAAGGTCGGCCAGCTCTACCGGGCCCTCGCCGGCAAGGCGGCCTGGATGAGCGGGCTGCGCCGGGCCGACGCCGGCACCCGCGAGACCGCCCCCATCGTCGTGCGCGACCTGCGGGGTCTGGTGAAGGTGAACCCGATCGCCGCCTGGTCGGACCTCGACGTGCAGACCTACATCGCCGACCACGACGTGCCGATCAACCCGCTGACCCAGCAGGGCTACCCGTCGATCGGCTGCATGCCGTGCACCTCCAAGGTCGCCGACGGCGAGGACGCCCGCGCCGGCCGCTGGCGGGGCTCCGACAAGACGGAGTGCGGCCTCCACCTCAGCTAGAGGGTCGGGACTCGGACCTGCTCCTCCTGCCGCCGACCAGGAGGAGGGGCACGATGTGCAGCGCCGCCAGCCCGATGGCGATCCCGCTGAGGGCCAGGGGGCTCTGCCACTCCCCGTCCCACCAGAGCGCCAGCACCGCTGCGGCCACGCCCACGGCGGCGATCCCGCCGAGGATGCCCACGAACACCCGGTCCTGGCGGGTCACCGGGCGGTCCCAGGTCTGACGCCACCACGGCCCCGGCGCCCGGAGCGGGCCGTGGTACCCCTCGTAGGGCGCCTGGATGCCGTGCCAGTCCGTCGGGCCCGTGCCCTTCACGGCGATGGGGACCCCGTGGCGGGCGAGGATCGGTGCCACCGCGTCGAGCCAGGCGACCCGGCGGGGCCGGCCGAGGAGACCCAGGGCCGTGATCTCCACCGGGCGGCCGAAGCGGCCGGGACGCCGGATGACGTCGGCGGAGGGGCCGGCGTAGCGCCCGCCGCCGTACAGGTCGAGCCGGACGATCCCGGTCCACGGGATCCGGTGGCGGAAGATCAAGTTCTGCACGGTGATCCCGTCGTCGTCCACGGTGACACCGATCCGCCAGCCCAGGGCGCAGAGAGCCCACGCGGTGCCACCGAGGGCCAAGGTCACACCGGCCCCCACCAGGTCACCGGCGAGGACCCGGAGGGGCACGACGGGGACGGTCCATCCGACCGCTCCGATCAGGATCGCCGTGATCGGGTTGGGGCCCAGGACGCGCGCCCACCACGGTCGCTCGAGCACCACCCTCGGTTCGCCCACGTCGGGGGACGCTAGAGCTTGACGTTGAGGGTGACGCCGTCGCCGACGGTGAGCACGGCGGTGAAGACGCGGTCGTCGGCGATGGCGTGGTCGTTGTAGGCCCGGATGGCGGTGCGGTTGGCGTCGGCCTCGTCGGGCTCGACCACCGCGCCGCTCCAGAGGGTGTTGTCGACGGCGAGGACGCCGCCGGGCCGGAGACGAGGCACCAGGAGATCGTGGTAGGCGATGTAGCCGCCCTTGTCGGCGTCGACGAAGGCCAGATCGACGGGCTCGTCGTCGCCGAAGAGGTCACCGGCGAGGGTCTCGGCCCCCGGGGCGATGCGCAGGTCGATGCGATCGGCCACACCGGCCTCGGTCCAAGCCTCGCGGGCGATGGC
>DASVEC010000085.1:0-4248 GCA_036380755.1 Iamia sp.
GGGATCGTCGAAGCGGCTGAAGTTCACCGGCGACTGGCCCTTGAACCAGACGTAGAGCTCGTCGGGGTCGCCACCGGGGTAGTTGCGGAAGCCCATGATGTCGAACGCACCGCTGATGGCGTTGTCGATCAGCGCATCCTGCTGGACCGTCTGGAGCTCGATCTCGACGTCGATCTCGGCCGCGGCCTGCTGGACGTACAGGGCCGTCTCCTGGGTCAGGGCCCCGGGGGTGGCCTGGTAGACGATCGGCGGCAGGGCGCCGTTCTCGGCCTCGTACTCGGCGATCAGCCGCTTGGCCTCGTCCAGGTCGTGGTTCACGGGGAACCCGGTGTCCTCGAGGTAGGCGGGCGATCCGGGGCCGAACGGGCCGGCCGCCATCTCGAACTCGCCCCGGTTGATCGTCTCGGTGAAGTCGTCGCGATCGACCGCCAGGGCCATGGCGCGGCGGATGCGAGCGTCGTCGAAGGGCGCCTTGGAGACGTTCATCTGCAAGAAGGCGACCTCGGCGTTGGCGTTGGACTCGATGGTCCGGACGTTGCCGGACTCCTCCTCGCTGCGCAGGCTGATCAGGTCGGGGGCGCCGGAGAAGTGGGCCAGGTCGATGTCCCCGCTGAGCAGGGCGTTGACCCGCTGCTCGGACTCGATGATCGGCTCGAAGACCAGCTCGTCGAGGTACGGGTACGGCTCGCCGTCGGGCGCCTCTTGCCAGTAGTCGGGGTTCTTGACCGCCCGGAACTCACGACCCTCGACCCAGTCGGAGGGGTCCTCGAGCATGAACGGCCCCGTGCCGACCAGATCGGTGTTGCAGCTGTCGGGGTTGTCCAGCTGGGCCTGGCCGGTGATGCCGAGCCGGCCGCTCGAGTAGAGGAACGCCGGGAACGCGACCCACGGGACCTTCGTCGTGACGACCACGTCCTTGTCCCCGGACACCTCGACCGACTCGATGTTGTCCAGCACGAACAGGAACAGCAGTGGGCTCCGGGCATGGTCGCCCTCGGCGCCCCGGTAGGCGTCGAGGTTGTTCTTCACGACCTCGGCCGTCAGCTCCGAGCCGTCGTGGAACGTGACCCCGTCGCGGACCGTGATCGTCCACTCGGTGAAGTCGTCGTTGGGCTGCACGTCCTCGGCCAGGTAGGGCACGTACTCGCCATCGGCGTTCGGCACCGTCAGCGTGTCGTAGATCGCCCGGGCCACGAGGATCCCCGAGATCGCCAGCTGCGACTCCTGCAGACACCACCCGTCACCCGTCTCGGCCTCGATGCCGTAGGTCACGGAGCCACCCCGCTGGATGTCACCGGGGGCCTCGGGTCCCCCCGTCGTCCCCTCCTTGTCCTTGCCGCCACACGCGCCGGCGACGAGCGCCAGCACGACGACCAGAGCGAAGAAGCGGCGCGCGCGCCGTCGAGCATGGATCACTGGGTTGTCCCCCTGCAGGTGTGATGGGCGGCGGACTTGTACCACCCCCTCCTTTGCCGTCTGTGCGCGATGCGGGCGCTCTTGCCCGCGCCTGACCGTGTGCAATACTTAGCCTTATGGCTAAGTATCCGGAGGTGCTCGACGACGTGTTCGCCGCCCTCGCCGACCCGACCCGCCGGGCGGTGGTCGGCGAGCTGGGCCGCGGACCCGCCAGCGTGGGCCAGCTGGCCCGGTCCGCCTCGATGACGCTGCCGTCGTTCATGAAGCACGTCCACACGCTCGAGCGCTGTGGGCTGATCCGCACGACGAAGGCCGGGCGGGTGCGCACCTGCACGCTCGACCGCACGCGGCTGGGCGTCGTCGACGGCTGGCTCGCCGAGCAGCGCGCCGTCTGGACCGGTCGCACCGATCGCCTCGAACAGTTCGTCACCGACCCCCAGGAGCCGTCCTGATGCCCGTCCTCGACCCCGACCTCGACCTGCAGATCGAACGAGTGATCCGCGCCCCCCGCCCACGCGTGTGGAAGGCGTGGACCGACCCGCTCGACCTCGCCCGCTGGTGGCTGCCCGCGCCGACGCACTGTCGGGTCGACCGCCTCGACGTCGTGCCGGGGGGCGCCTTCGTCACCTCGATGAGCGAGGACGGCACCACCTTCGACCCCCACCTCGACGCCTGCTTCGTCGTCGTCGAACCCGGCGAGCGGATCGTGTTCACCAACGCGCTCGACAGCCGCTGGCGACCGGCCGAGCCCGCGCCCATCGCCATGACCGCCGAGATCACCTTCGGCGATCACCCGCAGGGCACCGACTACCGCGTCGTCGTCCGCCACGCCGACGCCCGCTCGCGCACGCTCCACGAGGAGCTCGGCTTCGCCGACGGCTGGGGCACCGTCACCGCGCAGCTCGCCGCGGTCAGCGAGGCCGAGGACGGGTCCCGATGAGGCTCACCCTGATGCAGTTCGTCACCCTCGACGGCGTCTACCAGGGCCCGGGCTCGCCCGACGAGGACACGACCGACGGCTTCACCCGGGGCGGGTGGATGGTCCCGCACATGGACCAGACCTTCATCGCCCGGGCCGCGGCGTGGCTCGAGCGGGCCGCCGCCCTCCTGCTCGGGCGGCGCACCTACGAGGCCTTCGCCCAGGCCTGGCCGCAGAACACCGACCCCGGCGACCCGTTCGCGGCCCGGATGAACGCGCTCCCCAAGTACGTCGCCTCTCAGACGCTCACCGAGACGACCTGGACGCCGGCGACCATCCTCGACGGTGACGTCGCCGCCCGGGTCGCCGAGCTCAAGGAGCGACCCGGGGGCGAGCTGCAGCTGCACGGGTCGGCCCGGCTCGCCCGGTCGCTGATGGCCGCCGGGCTGGTCGACGAGGTCCGTCTCGTCATCAGCCCCACCGTCCTCGGCCAGGGCCGGCGCCTGTTCCCCGACGACGGCCCCGCCCTGGGCCTGCGCGTGACCGAGCACGCGACCACGCCCGGCGGCCTCACGATCCTGGTCCTCGAGGCGACCGGCCCCGCCGCCTTCGCCACCTACGAAGGCGTCGCCTCGGTCGATCCCTAGGGCCTCACCTCGAGCACCAGGTTGAACGGCGTCTCGGCGACCCGGCGAAGGGTGTTGAAGCCGGCCCCGGCGGCGACCTCTCGGAGGCGGGCCTCGCCGGCCTGGGCGCCGAGGGCGGCGCCGACGTCCTGGGACAGGGAGCTCGGGGTGCACAGCAGGGTGGAGAACCCGTAGTAGGCGGCCCCGACCGGATTGAGGTTGTCCTCGAGGCGATCACCGGCCATGGGCTCGACGAGCATGATCGTGCCGTCGGGTGCCAGCAGGTCGCGGGCCCGGGCCAGCGCGCCCTCGGGGTCGCCCATGTCGTGGAGGCAGTCGAAGAAGCACACGAGGTCATAGCTGCCCGTCACCTCGGCGACGACCCGGGCCTCGAAGGTCGTGCGATCACCGACGCCCGCCGCGGCCGCCCGCCGCCGCGCCTCCTCGATCGACGCCTCGTGGGCGTCGAAGCCGGTGAAGGCCGACGCCGGGTAGGCCGCGGCCATGAGCACCGTCGAGGCGCCGTGGCCGCAGCCGATGTCGGCCACCCGGGCCCCGGCGACCAGCTTCTCCTCGACGCCGTCGAGGGCCGGCAGCCACGTGCTGACCAGGTTGGCCTGGTAGCCGGGCCGGAAGAAGCGCTCGCAGCCCTCGTAGAGGTCGTGGTGGTGCTCGCCCCACCCGACCCCGCTGCCGTCGCGGAAGGCGGCGGCGAGGCGGTCGGTGGAGTGCACGGCGGCCAGCGCCGTCTCGAAGGCGCCGATCACGCACGCCGGGCTGCTCTCGTCGGTCAGGGCGACGGCGTGCTCGGCCGGCAGCGAGAAGCGATTCTCGCCCTCGTAGGTCACGTAGCCGGTCGCGGCCTGGGCCGACAGCCACTCGCGCACGTAGCGCTCGACGGTGCCGGTCCGCGACGCCAGCTCGGCGGCGGTGAGAGGGCCGGCGCCGGCCATGGCCCGGTACAGGCCCAGCCGGTCGCCGAGCACGGCCATCGAGCCGCCGAGCACGGTGCCGACGTCGGTGACGGCGCGGCCGACGAAGGCCATGAGGGCATCGGTGTCGAGAGCGGGGGAATCGACGGTGGTCATGGTGTTTCTCCTTGTTCGGTCGATCGACCGATACCGTGCGCCTCCAAGAGCCCCTTGTCAATACAGAAGTTGTATGCCACGTTCTCCCTGGACGAACGACCGACCGAGGACGAACAGCGCACCCATGACCACCGCCCCCGCCGCCCCGGACACCCGCACCGCCATCATCGCCGCGGCCCGCGCCCGGCTGTGGACCGAC
>DASVEC010000086.1:0-6063 GCA_036380755.1 Iamia sp.
GATGGTCCTCGTGAGCCAGGGGACCTTCCACAACGAGGGCCTGGTGAGGATCTCGGGCGTGTTCCCGGGTGTCGTGTTCGGCTTCTCGCCGGCGGCCGATGCCGAGGTCAAGGGCAAGGCCACGATGACGCTCTCGAACCCCGGATGGTTCGACGACATCACGAGCGAACCGATGCTCAGCACGGCTGCGGCCGTGTTGTCGACGGGGAGCACCCTCCGGAGGCTGCTCACAGACATCGACCAGCTGTTCGATGATCAGAGGATCGGGGGCTCATGCGTCGGCTTCAGTGCCAGCGTGCTCGCCCCCGGTGCCGTGGGTCAGGCCTGCGCCCTGAGCGGGTCTGGCGCGCAGAGCGCCGTGTCGCTCAGCTTCGGTCCGTCGGTCAGCGTCGGCGTGGGAGACGGATCCATCAGCGGGGTCAGCCTCGAGGCCGGCCAGGTCATGGGCTACCGCCTTCCCCAGGGCACCACCACCGTGGGAGACATGGGCGGCCCGTTCGTGTGCTTCGGCGGCAGCATCACCGTGGCGACGTTGGGTGTCGGCGGCAGCCACTGCTGGGGCCCTCAGGGCGACACCCAGTTCGACCTCGGCACGGCGCCCTTCGTGCTCCAAGGCATGCACAGCACGTATGCGGGCATCTCATGGTCGACCAGCACGGTGGACGTCTCCTTGACGGTGAGCGCCACGTACACGGCCGTCATCGGGTGTCAGGACTGGGCTGCGATCGTCGGTCGCGCCTGCCCCGTCCCTCCGAAGGTGATCGGTACCTCGACACCATCGGCCTACCAGTCGGGGACCAACCGAACGATGTACGTCTACGGCGAGCACCTGTCGGAGGCGACGTCCGTCGACTTCGTCCAGCTCGGGGTCCCGACGGCTCCGGCGTGTCATGGCATCGTGGTCGATGCGGATGATCTCTGGATCGAGGTGCGCCTACCGGACCACTGCCCGTTGGTGGGGGACTCGTTGATCTACGTCACGACACCTCGCGGGGGAGACAACTCGGAGCAGGCCTTCGACCCGGGGGCGACGTTCACGTGGATCGAGGACCCTCCACCTCCTCCGTGATGTCCCCGCCCGGGGCGCTGGGGCGGGTCTTGGACACGGCATGATGGGGGACGATGCCGACCGTCGACCGGGTGCTGCCGTGGCGGCGGTCGGCCGCGCCCCGCGACGAGGTCCTGGCGCCGCTGCTCGACGACTACCGCCAGCGCCACCCGAAGGGGTCGACGGCGCTGATCGTCAAGGCCTACGACGCGGCCAAGGCGGCCCACGAGGGCCAGTGGCGGAAGTCGGGCGAGGCCTACGTCACCCACCCGCTGGCCGTGGCCCGCATCGTGGCCGGGCTCGGGCTCGACGACGTCACCATCTCGGCCGCCCTCCTCCACGACGCCGTCGAGGACACCGGCATGACCCTGGCCGACGTCGAGCGCGAGTTCGGCGCCCAGGTCCGCCATCTCGTCGACGGCGTCACCAAGATCGAGCGCCTCCAGTTCGACTCCAAGGAGGCCCAGCAGGCGGCCACGGTCCGCAAGGTCCTGGTGGCGATGTCCCGCGACCTGCGGGTGATCATCATCAAGCTGTCGGACCGGCTCCACAACATGCGGACCCTGGCGGCGATGCCGGACTGGAAGCAGCAGCGCATCGCCCAGGAGACGCTCGACGTCTACGCCCCGCTGGCCCACCGCCTGGGCATGCAGGACCTCCGCCAGCAGCTCGAGGACCTGGCCTTCGCCACCCAGAAGCCCAAGCAGTACGCCGAGATCGACCACATGGTCACCCTGCGGGCGCCCGAGCGCGACCTCTACCTCACCCAGGTGCTGGAGGAGGTCCGGGGCCGCATCAAGGAGCTGCGGATCGACGCCGACGTCACCGGCCGGCCCAAGCACTACTGGAGCATCTACGAGAAGATGGTCGTGAAGGGGCGGCCCTTCGACGACATCTTCGACCTGGTGGGCATCCGGGTCCTCGTCGACCAGGTGAAGGACTGCTACGCCGCCCTGGGCTCGATCCACGCCACCTGGACCCCGGTGCAGGGCCGGTTCAAGGACTACATCGCCCACCCCAAGTTCAACCTGTACCAGTCGCTCCACACCACCGTCGTCGGGCCGCAGGGCAAGCCGCTCGAGGTCCAGATCCGCACCCGCGAGATGCACAGCCGGGCCGAGGTCGGCGTGGCGGCCCACTGGAGCTACAAGGAGCCGGGGTCCGACGACGACCAGATGCTGTGGCTGAACCGCATCGTCGAGTGGCAGTCGGAGATCTCCGACCCGGAGCGGTTCCTCGACCAGCTCAAGGTCGACCTCGACCAGGACGAGGTCTACGTCTTCACCCCCAAGGGCAAGATCATCACCCTGGCCAACGGGGCGACCCCGATCGACTTCGCCTACGCCGTGCACACCGAGGTCGGTCACACCTGCGCCGGGGCCAAGGTCAACGGCCGGCTGGTACCGCTCGACCACACCCTCGGCTCGGGCGACACCTGCGAGATCGTCACCTCCCGAACTCAGGGCGCGGGGCCCAAGCGCGACTGGCTCCAGATCGTCAAGACGCCGAAGGCGGCCAACAAGATCCGCCAGTGGTACTCCCGGGAGCGCCGGGAGGACGCCATCGAGACCGGGCGGGACGCGCTCGACAAGGCGCTGCGCCGCGAGGGCCTGCCCATGCGCGACGCGGCGCACGTCCTGGCCGACATCAGCCACGAGCTCAACTACGTCGACCGGGACTCGCTCCACGCCGCCATCGGCGAGCACCACGTGTCGGCCGAGCACATCGCCCACCGCATCGGCAAGCGGCTCCGGAGCGGCGATCCCGAGCACGAGGAGCAGCTGCCGATCACGGCCCGGGCGCCCCGGGCCCGGCGGCCGCGGTCGACCATCGGCGTCCACGTCGAGGGGCTCGACGACGTCATGGTGCGGCTGGCCAAGTGCTGCACGCCGGTGCCGGGCGACGAGATCATGGGCTTCGTCACCCGGGGCCGCGGCGTCTCGGTCCACCGCACCGACTGCGCCAACGCGGTGTCGCTGTCGCACGGCCAGGGCGGGCGTCTGATCGAGGTCGAGTGGGACCAGAGCGGCTCGGGCTCGTTCACCGCCGCGGTCGAGATCAAGGCCCTCGATCGGCCCCGTCTCCTCGGCGACACGTCGTCGGCCTTCGCCGACCTCGACATCAACATCCTGGCCTGCGAGTCCCGGTCCGACCCCGACCGCGACACCACCATGCGCTTCGAGGTCGAGCTGGGCGACCCCTCGCACCTCGACTCGGTCCTGCGGGCCATCCGCGGCCTCGACGGCGTCTTCGAGGCCTACCGGGTCATGCCCGGCCGCAACCAGCCGTAGCGACGTTGGAGGGCCGGGGAGGCCGCCGCCGCTAGGGTCGCCCGCCGATGGCCGAGCGCACCCCAGCCCGCGCCCCGCGGGGGACCGAGGACGTGATGGCCCCGGACACGGCGCGCTGGCAGCACCTCCTGCTGGAGGTGGCGGGGGTCTCGGGCCGGGCCGGCTACGCCCGTCTGCGCAGCCCGCTGGTCGAGACCGCCGACCTGGTGCGCCACGTCGTGGGCGACGAGGCCATCGTCGAGGTGCGGGCGCCCGGGAGCGACGAGCGCCTGGCCCTCACCCCCGGTGTGGCCGCCTCGGCCGCCCGGGCCTTCGCCCAGCACGGGCCGGCGACGCCGTGGAAGGTCTGGTCGCTGCAGACGTGCCTGGCCCTCGCCGACGACGGCCCGCCGGTGCAGCGCAACGAGGTCGCCCTCCAGGCCCTGGGCTCGACCGACCCGGACCTCGACGTCGAGGTCATCACCGTGGCCGTCGACCTGCTCGCCGCCCTGGGCCTGGCCCGGCCCACGCTCGTCCTCAACAGCCTGGGCACGCTGTCGGACCGCCGGCGCTACGTCGAGGCCCTCCGGGCCTGGCTGGCCGACCGGCGCGACGAGCTGCCCGACGCCGACCGGAGGCTGGCCGCCACGTCCCCGCTGAAGGTCCTGGCCAGCACGGACCCGGACACCCGGTCGCTGCTGGCCGGCGCCCCCCGGTCGCTCGACGGGCTCTCCGACGACGGGCGGGCCCACCTCGAGAAGGTCCAGGAGGGCGTGGGCGCGGCGGGGATCGACTACCTGCTCGACCATCGGGTCGCCGGCGGGTCGCCCCACGCCGTCCAGGTCGTGTTCGAGCTCCAGGCCGACGACGACACCGTCCTGGTCTCGGGGGGCCGCCACGAGGGGATGGTCGAGGATCTGGGCGGGCCGGCCACCCCGGGGGTGGGGTGGCGCTCGGTGATCGAGAGCCTGCTGGACGCGGGAGCGGCCGCCGAGGCCGGTCACCCGGGCGACGAGGTCGATGTCTTCGTGGTCGACCTGACCGGGGGCTCGGTGGCCCGGGACCTGACCCGGGTGCTCCGGCGCCAGGGCGTGCGGGCCGATCGGGCCTTCGACGACCGGTCGATGCGGGCCCAGATGAAGGCGGCCGACCGGTCCGGCGCCGCCGTGGCCGTGATCGTGGGTGAGCAGGAGCAGGCCCAGGGCGTCGTGGCGCTCCGCCGGCTGCGGGGCGACGGCGAGGGCGACCAAACCACCGTCCCCGCCGACGACGTCGTCCCCGCCGTCCGCGCCGCCCTGGCCCCACCCCGCGAGGTTTGAGCGTTTACCCCTGCCTGGTAGGGCGAATCGCTCAAAGCTCGCGAGGGGAACCGGTTCGCTGCCGGCTCGGCCGACCGACCACGATGGGCGGATGATGCGCACCCACTACTGCGGCGAGGTCCGGCCCTCGGACGAGGGTCGGGAGATCTCCGTCTGCGGGTGGGTCGGGCGGCGCCGCGAGCACGGCGAGCACCTGGCCTTCGTCGACCTCCGCGACCACACCGGCGTGATCCAGTGCGTCGTCGAGGGCTCGATCGACGTCCGCAGCGAGTACGTGCTGCGCATCACCGGCACGGTGCGGCCCCGGCCCGAGGGCACGGTCAACCCCAAGCTCCCGACGGGCGAGGTCGAGGTCCAGGACTGCACCGTCGAGGTCCTCTCGGTCGCCGAGCCGCCGCCGTTCACCATCGACCAGCGGGCCGACGACGTCGACGAGATGATCCGGCTCAAGTACCGCTACCTCGACCTCCGCCGCGAGCGGATGCAGCGCAACCTGCGGCTCCGCGCCCAGGTCAACCGGTCCGTCCGGGCCGCCATGGACGCCCAGGGCTTCGTCGAGATCGAGACCCCGATGCTCATGCCCTCGACCCCCGAGGGCGCCCGTGAGTTCCTGGTGCCGAGCCGCCAGCGGCCCGGCGCCGCCTACGCCCTGCCCCAGAGCCCCCAGCTGTTCAAGCAGCTGCTGATGGTCGGCGGCGTCGACCGCTACTACCAGATCGCCCGCTGCCTCCGCGACGAGGACCTGCGCGCCGACCGCCAGTACGAGTTCATGCAGCTCGACATGGAGGCCAGCTTCGTCACCCAGGACGACATCCTCGGGTGGATCTCCACCGCCGTGCTCGACGCCGCCGAGGCGGTGACCGGCGAGCGTCCGCCCGAGATCGAGCAGATGACCTGGCACGAGGCACTCGACCGCTTCGGCAGCGACAAGCCCGACCTGCGCTTCGGGCTGGAGCTGGTCGAGCTCACGCCGCTGTTCGCCGAGACCGGGTTCAACGCCTTCAAGGCCCCCGCCATCAAGGGCATCAAGGTGCCCGCTGGCGCGGCCGAGTACGGCCGCAACAAGCTCGACGCCCTCACCGACCGGGCCAAGCAGGCCGGCGCCAAGGGCCTCGTCTGGATGAAGGTCGAGGCCGACGGCGTCCTCAACGCGCCGGTCGCCAAGTTCCTCTCCGACGACGAGAAGGCCGGTCTGATCGGCGCCTTCGACGCCGCCGAGGGCGACCTCCTCCTGATCGTGGCCGACGAGTGGCTCGAGGCGTGCGAGGTGCTCGGCACCCTCCGCAACGACATCGGCCGCCCGCCGGTGCACGAGGGCCCGTACCGCTACCTGTGGGTCGTCGACTTCCCGATGTTCGTGGGCGTCGACGACGCCGGGAACCCCAAGCCGGGCCACCACCCCTTCACCCGGCCCCACCCCGACGAC
>DASVEC010000087.1:0-10964 GCA_036380755.1 Iamia sp.
GGTGAGACCTGGTCGGTCATCGGCGTCCACGACTGAACCCCGGAAATTCCAATCCCCCTCGTGGGGCGCCCCGAAGCAGTCGTGGAAGCAGTGGGGGCCCACCCGGGCTCCCCGTCGAAACGGGGTTGCACGTGCGCACGAGAAGGCTCCTGGCGACCGGTCTCGCCTTGTCTCTGGCGGGCTTCGGCGTCGCCGCCGCTCCCGGCTCGCCCGCGGGTGCGTCGTCGCACCGCGAGGCCCCGCTGATCGCCCAGGACCCGGTGGCCGACAACACCGACGTCTACATGTTCCGCGACGTGAACGACCCCACGATGGTCAACGTGGTGGCCAACTTCATCGGTCTCGAGCAGCCGGCGGCGGGCCCGAACTTCCAGAAGTTCGGCGACGACGTCCTCTACGAGCTGCACTTCGACAACGACGGCGACGTCATCGACGACGTGACCTACCAGTTCCGCTTCCGCACCATCGTGGGCAGCGGCGACACCTTCCTCTACAACACGTTCACCATCGACCCGGTGACCCGGGCCAACCAGAACGTCCAGCAGGTGTACTCGGTGCGCCGGATCGAGGACGGCGTCTCGACCGTCCTCGCCACCGACGTGCCCACCCCGCCGGTGAACATCGGTCCTCGTTCGACCCCCGACTACAACGACTACGTCGAGCCGACCGTGGCCGACCTGCCCGGCGGGGGCCAGGTGTTCGCCGGCCAGCGGGACGACTCCTTCTTCGTCGACCTCGGCTCGGTCTTCGACCTCCTGGGCCTGCGCCCGATCAACGGCGCCCACGTGGCCCCGCTGCCGAACGCTCCCGGCGTCGACGGCCTGGCGGGCAAGAACGTGCACAGCATCGTCCTGCAGGTCCCGATCACGGAGATCTCGAAGAACGGTGACGTCCCCACCGACGCCACCGACCCCGACTCGGTCGTCGGCCTCTACGCCTCCAGCTCCCGCCAGCGGGTGCGGGTCCTCTCGGCCCGGGCCACCGCCCCCCGCAACCTCGGCCAGTACGTCCAGGTCAGCCGGCTCGGCCTCCCCCTGGTCAACGAGGTCCTGATCCCGCTCGGCCGCAAGGACCGCTGGAACGGCTCGGCCCCCAAGGACGACGCCCAGTTCTTCGACGCGATCCTCGACCCCGAGCCCACCCGGCTGCTCCCGGTCGTGTACCCATCGGTGTTCAACGCCGGCAACACCCCGGACGGTGGCGCCGACAACCGGCCCGACCTGATCCAGCTGCTCACGGGCCAGGTCATCGGTCTCAGCGCCGCCGACGCCCTGCCGCCGGCCGATCTGCTGCGGCTCAACCTGGCGGTCGCCCCGGTCCAGGGCACGCCGAGCAACTCGATGGGCGCCCTCGACGCCGATCCCGGTGGCTTCCCCAACGGCCGCCGCCTGACCGACGACGTCACCGACATCGAGCTCCGGGTGCTCGCCGGCGAGCTGCTCGACGACGACGGCATCATCGACGGCACCGCCATCCCCTACGCCGCCCTCAGCGACGGCGTGCAGGTGAACGACCGGCCCGAGCTGCCCGGGTTCCCCTACGTCGGTGACCCGGTGGCCGGTTACGACCAGCCCGCCACGGGGTGACGTCCTGAGGCTCCGCCGACGGCTCGTCGGCGCCGCCCTCCTGGCCTGCGTCCTGGTCGCCCCCGCTGCATGCGGCGGGGGCGACGACGCGCCCGGGGCCGACGCCACGGACCTGCCCTTCATCGAGGTCGACCCCGACAGCACGTCGTCGACCGACCGGGCCATCGCCACGGCCCAGGACGCCCTGCGCGCCGACCCGGAGGACGCCAAGGCCCAGCTCGACCTGGCGCTGGCGTTCCTGCAGAAGGCCCGGGAGACCGCCGACCCGGTGCTCTACACCGGGGCCGACACGCTGCTCGCCCTGGTGGCCGAGGTCTCGCCCGACGACGTCCGGGTCCTCACCGCCCAGGGGAGCCTGGCTCTGTCGCGGCACGAGTTCGCCGCCGCCCTCGACCTGGGCGAGCGGGCCCTGGCGGCGGCGCCGGGCAACGAGACCGCCTACGGCGTCCTGGTCGACGCCCTCAACGAGCTGGGCCGCGACGACGAGGCCCTCGAGGCCACCCAGGCCATGGCCGACGTGCGGCCGGGGCTGGCCGCCCTGTCGCGGGTGTCCTACGCCCGGGAGCTGCGGGGTGACCTCGACGGCGCCATCGAGGCCATGACCCAGGCGGCCACGGCCGGAGCCGGGACCGGTGGCGAGAACCTGGCCTTCACCCAGGCCCTGCTGGGCAACCTGCTCCTGACCCGCGGCGACCTGCGCCAGGCCGAGCGCCAGTACGACCTGGCCCTCACCACGTTCCCCGAGCTGCCGGCCGCCGAGGCCGGCCGGGCCCGGCTGCTCGTCGCCCAGGAGCGCTACGACGAGGCCGCCGCCGTGCTCGCCGGCTTGGTCGAGCGCCAGCCCCTGATCGAGCACGCCATCGCCCAGGGGGAGGCCCTGGCCGCCGCCGGCCGGTCCGACGAGGCCGACGATGCCTTCGACCTGGTCGAGGGGATCGCCGCCCTGCAGGAGGCCAACGGCGTCCAGGTCGACGTCGACCTCGCCCTCTTCGACGCCGAGCGGGACCCGGGCGACGACGCCGTGGCCCGGGCCCGCCGTGGCCTCGAGCAGCGCCCGAGCATCGTCGGCCACGACGCCCTGGCCTGGAACCTGTTCCGGGCCGGGTCGATCGCCGCCGCGCAGGAGGAGGCGGAGCGGGCCCTGGCGACGGGCTCCGAGGACCCGGCCATCCGCTTCCACGCCGCCGCCATCGCCCACGCCGCCGGCGACGACGGCGCGGCGCGGGGGCACATGGACATCGTGCTGGCCGGCAATCCCCGCTTCTCGGCCGCACTGGTCGACGACGTCGCCGAGCTGGCCTCCGCCCTCGGCCTCGAGATGCCCCCGGTCGCGCCGGCGACGTAGCCCGGCCCGCGACCGAACCGCCCCGGCGGGGGCTCCGAAGTCACCGCAGGCATGGACCCATGCCGAGCGACGCCGACGGCAGGGATGATGAACATGCAGATGCGCTCGAGGTCCACCCGGCTCCTCGTCGCCGTGGTGACGGGGGCGGCGCTGCTCGTCGGCACCGTGGCGACGGCGCCCTCGGCGGGGGCCGCCAGCCCGGCGAACACCGCCTACGTGCGGAGCCTCTACCTCGATCTGCTCGACCGGAGCGATCCGACTGCCGACCAGGCCGGCATCGACTACTGGGCCGACCGCCTCGAGCAGCCGGGGATGACCCGGGCCGGCGTCGTCGAGAACATCCAGCGCGGCAGCACCGAGTACTACGGCACGATCGTCGACCTCTACTACCTGCTCTTCCTCGACCGCACCGCCGAGCCGGCCGGCCGGGCCTTCTACGTCGAGCGCTGGCGAGACCGGCGCCTCACCCTCGAGGCCGTCGCCATCGCCCTCGGGCAGTCACCCGAGTACTACGCCCGGGTCGGCGCCACGACGGCGTCGTTCGTCGATGCGATCTTCTTCGACACCTTCGGACGCAGCCCCAGCCCTGCCGACCAGACCTACTACCAGTCGGTCGTCGCCACCCGCGGCCGGGGCCGGGTCGTCTCCATCCTGGTGAAGAGCCAGGAGAAGCGGACCCAGACCGTCAACGACCAGTACGGCACCTTCCTCGGCCGGGCCCCGACCGCGTCCGAGCGCAGCACCGCCGTCTCGCAGCTGGGCGGCGGCCTCCGCCGGGAGGACTTCGACGCTCGCCTCGTCGCCAGCGACGAGTACTACACCGCCAACAGCACCGGCTGAACGGCCCCGCCTCCGGTGGCGGGTGGGTGCGGCGGCACGGCCGGCCGGGCGGGTCAGGCAGGGGATGTCATCTGCTCTGGTAGGTTCGAGGCCGGTCGTGTGGGGGGAGCTGCATGAGACGAGTTCGTGCGACAGCGGTGGGACTGGTCGGCATCACCGCGCTGGTGTGCGCCATCGACCTGGCGCCGTCGGGCGCGCTCCCGGTCGACGACCTGAAGGTGTACGACGAGGAGGGGTCGACCGAGCTGACGGCGATCGAGGTGGTCGTACCCGCGGGCGAGGACGATGCGACCGTCCCCATCCAGATCGGGTGGACCCCAGCGGCCGGCGACGAGGCCCAGGCGCTGACCGGGATCACGCTGACGACCTTCGTCCCCGGTGCCACCGCGACGGTGCTGCCCGAGCCGTCAGCCGATGGCCTCAGCCTCGCCCGGAACGACAAGCGTCCGCTCCTGATCCAGATCTCGGATGTGACGGAGAGCGCCCCCGCCGGTGGGTACCTGCTCGCCGAGGTCGGTGGTGCCGTCAAGCGGCTGGCGACGATCTCCGTCACCACGACGCCGGGCCCGGACGCGATCGAGTACGTCGGCGCCACCGACGACGCGCTCGCGGCGATCGCCCACACGCGACGGGCCCGGGTCCCGGTCCGCCTGCGCAACCCGACGACCCAGGAGCTGGAGGTGACCCTGCAGGTCGACGACCTCCTCTCGGCGACGGGCCGGGTGACGTCCGCCGGCCTGAGCGACACGGCCCCGTCGAACGACGACACGGGCGACGACGCGGCCGACGAGCCTCCGCCGACGACGGTGGAGGTGACGATCGAGGCGGGCGCCACCGAGCGGGTGTGGATCGAGGCCGACCTCACCGAGATCGGCGCCCACGTGACCACCCTCACGGCACGCCTGGGCCGCGTCAGCGGCACCCCCCTCGTCGTCACCGTCGATCGCCAGCCGACGACGCTGGAGGCGACCATGGCCTTCGACCCTGCCGACGCCTACGGGGAGCTCCGCTTCGTCATGGGCACGCCGGCCGCGTCGGCGGGCGCGTCGTTCGGGGTCGAGAACACCGGCGACACGCCGACCGAGCTCGCCTTCGACGTCGGGTCGGTGGGCTTGAAGCAGGGGACGAAGGTCAGCAACGTCACCGGGGTCACGGTCACGATCGACTGTGACGGCGGCGGTGCGGAGGAGGAGGAGGACGACGACCGGTGCGTCGTTCAGCCGGGGTCGGAGGTGACGCCCGAGGCCACGTTCGAGGGCCTCGAGCGGCCGGGTGAGTACACCATCACCCTCACCGGCACCGAGGTCGGCGGCGAGGGCCGGACCGAGGCCACCGTGACCGTCCACGTCCGGCGAGCGATCTACTGGGCCATCTTGTTCCTCGGGCTCGGGGTCGCGGTGAGCGGCGTCCTGAACTTCTACGTCTCCCGCCGTCGTCTGGCCGCCAAGCAGCAGGCCGCCCTCAGCCTGGCGACCGAGGTGGTCGCGCAGCTCCCATGGCCTCTGGGGGACCCGTACACGGATGCGGTGGCCCAGGCCATCGAGAGTCGGCGCAGCGCCCTCCAGTCGAAGATCGACTCGGTCACTCCTCCGACCGACCTCGACGCCCAGATCGAGGGGTTCGCGCGGCTGGCGGCCCTCGTGCCCGTCTGGCTGCGCTATGCGGTCCGGCAGGGGACGGAGCCCGCCTCGAGGGGGCCGGAGCTGGACCACCTGCGGGTGGTCTTCATCACCAGCGACGGCGTGACCGTGGACGAGCAGGATGCGCACAAGCTCGAGCTGGCGAAGGCGTTGCAGCGGATCGGGACGGCGGAGGCGTGGCAGCCGATCGACGACGCGATCGCGGCGTGGGCCGTGGCGGTGGGCGACGTGCCCCCGACGGACGACGACCCCACCAAGATCGGCGCCGCGGTCGACGCGGCCGCCGCGGCCAGAGGCGCGCTGCGGCAGGCGGGAGATCCCGTCGCCATCGCCGAGAAGGTCGCCACCGCGGTCGATGAGTGGCGGGGATCGATGGGCCTGACCCTGCGAGACGCCATGGCCGCGGGCGAGCTCCCGGTCGACCGCGCCTCGTGGGACGCCGCGACCAGCGAGGCACTGGCCCTCCAGGTGAGGCTCAGGTCCGACCCGGACGAGAGCCCGATGGAGCTCTGGGAGGAGGTGTCGGCCGCGTGGGTGAGGCTCATCGAGATCCGGCTCGCGGCGGCGAAGGCCGTGGTGGGCACCCGACCTGAGCCGTCCGAGGAGGAACGGGCCGCGGCATCGAAGCTCGAGGAGGTCGAGGCGCTCCTGCCGGGCCAGCCCGGCCGCGCCGACAAGACGGTGCGCGACGCGGCCCGCGCCCTGTTCCTGCCGCCCGCTGCTGCCGCCGCCGGCATGCCACCCGCGGATCCCGAGATCAAGGCATCGACGTTCGCGGCCCCGAAGCTGCAGCCGGCTTCGGTGTGGAAGGGGCCGTCGTGGGAGAAGGCCGCGCAGCGCTACAGGCGATGGGAGTGGGTCGTCATCGTCGTCGCCGCTCTCGTCGCGGTCGTGCTCGGCCTCGTCGCCAACTACCAGAACGCTCCCGGGTGGGGGACCTGGGCCGACTGCGCCGGCGCGTTCCTCTGGGGCCTCGGCGTCGGGGCCGGGACCCAGTACGCCGGGCTCGTGACGTTCCGCAGCCAGACCTTCGGCACCGTCTGACGACCGTTGAGGGCCTCGGGACCTGGGGTAGCCTGCAGAAGGCGTCCCTGGCGTCCGCCGAGGAGGTGACCGCGTGGACCTGGTATCCGTGACGGCGGCGCTCGTCGGAGCGACGGCGACGAAGGGTGCGATCGCCCCCCTGCTGCGAGCCCTGCTCGGGGACTCCAAGCGCGGTCTGCGAGCCCTCGAGACGATCGCGTCCGGCGATTCGCCCGCCACCGACGGGCCCGAGGCCCGCACCGTCCAGCGCATCCTCATCCGCAAGGCGCTCACCGACGACGCCGTCAAGGACGAGCTCGTCGCCGGCTACCGCCTCGTCGGCGGCGACGCCGACGCCCTCGACGCAGGACAGCCGGAGGGGGCGGCGTCGGGTGTGCCGTCGGTCGTCGAGGTCGACGTGTTCGACTCGGACCAGGTCGCCGCCCTCCACCGGCTCGGCATCACGACGGTCGCGGACCTGCTCGGCGCGGCCGAGACGTCGCGGTCCGAGCTGGCGCGGACACTCGACGTCGACACCCGCAGGTTCGACGAGCTGGTCGACGAGGTGGCCGCGGCCACGCCGGATCACGTGATGCGCCGGCTCGACCGGCCGATCCCCGAGCACGGCTACGGCCTCGCCCTCGGCGACGGCTGAACCACGCCGCTTCCCCGGCAGCGCCACGATCCGAGCGGTACCCTCGCGCCCAGCACATCGCTTCTGGGAGGGGACCCATGGGCCGGACGATCACTCCGCCGTCACCGGACGAGGAGCCGGGGCGCAGGCCCAGCGGCCTCGCCATGAGCACGACGCCTCTGGACTACGCCGAGCTCGGGCTCGACGACGACCACCAACGCGTCCTGGCGAAGATGGGGGTCACGTCGATCGAGGACGCCGTCGGTCTCCTCGGTGCCGAACCGGCCTTCACCGAGCAGCCGGAAGGGCTCGCCCTGCTGCGGCGCAGCGAGGCCGTGCTGGAGCGCGGGGACGTCGCCCTGGCCTACGCCCCGGGACCCCCGCCCGACGTCGGCCACGGTCTCGCCCTCCCGGAGGGCTTCCGGCCCGAGCCGGTCTCACAAGCGCTCATCCTGGCCGATCCCCCGAACGCGAGGCCCGGCCCGCCGGACCCACCGCTCGCCGGCAGCGACTTCTCGCTGGTGGTCGATCTCCGAGACCGCAGCCGACCGGTGCGCAGCCAGGGCACGCGCCCGACGTGCGTCGGTCATGCGTGCGCCGCCGCCGCCGAGATGTTCTTCGACGGGCTCGACCTGTCGCCCAACTTCATCTTCGCCAACGCCAAGGCGCGGGACCAGCGCCCGCAGGTGAGGGGAACATGGGTCCACCACGCGGCAGAGTCGCTCGAGCACGAGGGGGCGTGTCTCGAGGAGTGCTGGCCCTACGACGCGACCGACATCCCGGGAGACCTGACCCACGGAAGTGCCCCCGGTGAGGCGATCGCCGACGGTCTGACCCGCCTCTCGCGGCCGCACGTCTTCCGGGACCTGACGACCGCTCCCGACCCGGACGACCTCCATCGTGACTGGGTCATGGAGGCCCTCGACGAGGGCCACCCGGTCGTGGTCGGGGTGCTCACCTTCCCGAGCTGGGATTCGCGCGAGGTCTGGGCCTCGGGGAAGCTCCTGCTCCCGCCGGTCGGCTCGGAGTCGGACACGGGCCACGCGATGTGCATCGTCGGGTACGGCTACAGCCCGAGCCAGTACCCCGCCGACCCCGAGTTCTTCCTGGTCAAGAACTCATGGGGGGAACGGTTCGCCGAGGCGAGCCCGATCGCCAAGGGGCACGCCATCATGCCGGCCGACTACATCGACAAGTTCGCCATGGAAGCTGCCGTCATCACCTACGACCAACCTCCTTGACCACCGATCTCACTTGACCGGGTCCGGGCCGAGCTCGACGCGGTAGCCGGCGCCGCGGACGGCGACGATGCGGAGGGCGCCCTCGAAGATCTTGCGGAGCCTCGTGACCTGGCTGCGGAGAGGGTTCGAGAACTGGTCGCGGCGGCCGTCCCAGCACTGCTCGAGGACCTCCTCGGTGGTGAGCATCCGGTCGCGGTGACACACGAGGAGCTCGAACACCGAGTACTGGATCGGCGACAGGTGGACCGGCTCCCCGTTCCGGGTGACCGTGCGCCGGGCGAGGTCGATCCGCACCGAGCCGAGGTCGACCACGAGGCCCGCGGCCCACGGCCAGTGGTCGCGTCGGTCCACCACCTTGCCGACCCGCAGGGCCAGCTCGTCGAGGCGCACCGGCTTGGTCATGTAGTCGTCGGCGCCCGCCGAGAGCCCCTGGATGCGGGCGTCGGGGTCGTCGTCGGTCGAGACCATGACCACCGCGGCCCGGTGCTCGGTGCGCGCCAGCTCGGTCAGCAGCTCGAGCGAGTCGCCGTCGGCGACGTGCCGATCGAGGATCAGGCAGTCGTAGGCGACGTCCACCACGGCGGCGCGGACCTCGGCCAAGGTGGCCACCGCGTCGACGCCGAAGCCGTCGTCCCGCAGCCGGCAGGCCAGATCTCGGGAGAGACGGGGCTCGTCCTCGAGGAGCAGCACCCGCACGACCCTCGCCGGACCGGCAGGACGTCGAGCGGCGCGGCGCGAATGGGTGTGGATGATGTCTTGCAGGCTACCGGCGAAGGTGACGCATGCCACTCTCGCCCGATGCAGGCTCGACCAGCGTCCTCAGGCCGGCGACGAGCTGCTGGAGAGCCCGCCGGTAGTCGGGCGCGTACGGCCGCCCGTAGTTCACGACGATGGCGGGGCCGCGGGGGGAGACCCGACCGTCGAGCTGGAACGCGGTGAGGGGGGCGACGGCGACGGAGCGCTCGGCGAGCCCGTGGACGACCTCGGTCTCGTCGACGCCAGCGGGCAGCCGGAGGAGGGCCTTGAGCCCGGCGTCGACGCCCTCGACCCGGATCGACGGGACCTCGCGGCCCACCGCCGTGACCAGCTGGTCACGGCGCCGCCGGTACTCCGACCGGATGCGACGCACCTGGCGGTCGTACCGCCCCGACCGCAGCAGGTCGGCGAGCGCGAGCTGCTCGACGACCGACACGGACGGGCCGCCGATCGAGGCGAGCACGGCGGCGCCGGCGTCGACCAGCGCCGCCGGCAGCACGCACCAGGACAGGCGCAGGCCGGGGGCGAAGGACTTGCTCGCCGTCCCGCAGTAGATCACCCGCGCCGGATCGAGCGAGTGCAGGGCGCGCAACGGTCGCCGGTCGTAGCGCAGCTCGCCGTCGTAGTCGTCCTCGACGATGTGCGCTCCGGTCTCGGCGGCCCACGAGACCAGCCGGGCGCGTCGCGGAGGCGACAGGCTGACGCCCAACGGGGTGTGATGACCCGGGGTGACGAGCGCGGCGGCGACTCCGTCGGCAGGGAGGTCGTCGGTGCGGAGGCCATCGGCGTCGACCTCCACGCCGACGCAGTCGAGGCCGGCGTCGACGAGCAGCTCGCGATGGCGCCAGAACGACGGGTCCTCGACGACGGCACGGGCGGGACCGGTCCCGGCGAGCACCCGGCCGACCAGGGCGAGGGTCTGCGAGAAGCCGGCGGTGACGAACGTGCGGTCGGGTGACGCGACGACGCCGCGCGTGCGCCCGAGGTACTCGAGCAGGCCGACCCGCAGGGAGATGTCGCCCCGCGGGTCGCCGTAGCCGAGGGCGCCGGCCTCGGCGGCGTCGAGCGCGTTGCGCACCGCGGTGGTCCAGGCGGCGCGCGGGAACAGCGTGAGGTCGGGATCGCCGGCCCGGAAGTCGGCCTCCGGTGCGTCCGGCGAGGCCGATCGGGGCGCCGGTGAGTCGTCCAGGGACGATGGCGGGACGTGGGCGACGCGCGTCCTCGCACCCGGTCGCGTCTCGAGGATGCCCTCGGCGCTGAGCTGCTCGACGGCAGCGACGACCGTTCCCCGGGCCAGACCGAGCTCGGCGGCCAGGGCCCGGGTGGAGGGCAGCGGGGCTCCCGGCTGGAGGGCGCCGACGACGATCGCATCCCGGAGGGCGTGCTCGACCGCCGCCTGCCGGCCGAGGTCGCTCCGCAACGTCAACAGCAGGTCCACTGGTACAGAGACTACTGCTCGATCTGGACCATTCTCCTGGACCAGTCGTCCGTACCTTGGGTCCCATGACAGACACCACGACCACCACGACCACCCGCCAGGCCCACGTCGTCCGGGCCCCCGACGCCGAGGTGCTCGGCAGCGATCCGACGAGCGTGATCACCCTGCTCGCCGATGCCGTCGACACCGGCGGCCACCTGACCAGCAACCGGACCCGCTTCGCGGCCGGCTCGGAGGGCGCCCCGCCGCACTTCCACGAGCAGGGCGCCGAGCTGTTCTTCGTCCTCGACGGGCGCTTCGAGATTTTGCTCGGTGACGAGGTCGAGGTCTTCGGCCCGGGTGATCTCGTCGTCGTCCCGCCCCGGCTCCACCACGCGTTCGGCCCTGCCGCCGGCTCCGATGCCGACGTGCTCATCGTCTGCGCTCCCGGCCGGGAGCGGTTCGAGTACTACCGGCTCCTC
>DASVEC010000088.1:0-9426 GCA_036380755.1 Iamia sp.
GACGCCATCCAGCGCACGTCGTTGGCGATCTTGAGCAGGCCGGCGGCGAGCGCCCGCAGCTCGCCCGACAGGCTGACGAGCTGGTCCCGGGCCCCCTGGGCGGCGAAGTGGTCGGGCGCCTCGGTGAGGGTGACGTCGAGCCGCTCGGCCAGCCGCTCGATGACCGCGGCGGCGAAGCCCTCGGGGGCGTTGAGCCCGGTGCCCGTGGCGGTGCCACCGAGGGGCAGCTCGCCGACGCGGGGCAAGGTGGCGGCGATGCGGTCCCGGGCCGCGGCGACCTGGGCCGCGTAGCCGGCCAGCTCCTGGCCGAGGGTCACGGGCGTGGCGTCCATCAGGTGGGTCCGGCCCGCCTTGACCACCTCGGCGTTCTCCTCGGCCTTGGCGGTGAGGGTCGCCGCCAGGTGGTCGAGGGCGGGCAGCAGGTCGTGGGTGGTGGCGACGGCGGCGGCGACGTGGATGGCCGAGGGGAACACGTCGTTCGACGACTGCGAGGCGTTGACGTGATCATTGGGGTGGATCTGCCCGTCGTCGCCCCGGCGCTCGTTGGCCAGGGCGGTGATGACCTCGTTGGCGTTCATGTTCGTGGAGGTACCCGAGCCGGTCTGGAAGACGTCGATCGGGAACTGGTCGTCGTGGTCGCCCGCGGCCACCTCGGCCGCCGCCGCGGCGATGGCGACGGCGACGTCGGCATCCATCACGCCGAGGTCGCCGTTCACCTCGGCGGCGGCGGACTTGATCGCCCCCAGGGCGTGGATCAGGCCGGCGTCCACCGTCAGCCCCGAGACGGGGAAGTTCTCGACGGCCCGTTGCGTCTGCGCCCCCCAGCGGGCCGCCGCCGGCACCCGCACCTCCCCCATCGTGTCGTGCTCGATCCGGTACTCGCCCTGTGCGTCATCTGCGGCCATGGCCCCGGTCTACCGCCCTGCTCCGCTGTCACACCCCCCTCGTACGATCCGGAGCACTTCCCCCTCTCCTGACGAGCACTGACGAGAAGGCGGAGTACCATGCCTCTTACCGAACCCCACCGGACCACCGTGCGCGATCGGCTCCGGCCGGTCATCGCCGACGACAGCGCCCTCGAGGCCCTCATGTCCCTGTTGCCCGCAACCGACGGCGACTCACCGGCCACCAAGGACTTCGTCCGCGCCGAGATCCACGACGCCACCGTCCGGATCCTCGCGATCATGATCACGGCGATGATCGCCCTCAACGGGATCACGGTCGGTCTCGTCGCCGGGATCATGGCCGCCTCGGGCTGACGCCGGATGGCTGCACCCGGGCATACGGTCGTAGCGTCCGGGGCATGACCGAGTTCGTCCACACCGAGCTGCTGCCCCTCGGGCCCGACCCGACGTCGTACCGGAAGCTCGAGCTCGACGGCGTCGGCACCGTCGAGGCTGCGGGACGGACCTTCCTCACCGTCGAGCCCGGGGTCCTCACCGCCCTGGCGGGCGAGGCCATGCACGACATCGCCCACTACCTGCGACCCGGCCACCTGGCCCAGCTGCGGCGGATCCTCGACGACCCCGAGGCCTCGGCCAACGACCGCTTCGTGGCCAACGACCTGCTCCAGAACGCCAACATCTCGGCCGGCGGCATCCTCCCCATGTGCCAGGACACGGGCACCGCCATCGTCAAGGCCAAGAAGGGCGAGCTGGTGCTCACCGGCGGGGGCGACGAGGCCGCCCTCTCCCGGGGCATCTTCGACACCTACCAGCGCGACAACCTCCGCTACTCGCAGATGGCCCCGCTGACGATGTGGGACGAGGTCAACACCAAGACCAACCTCCCGGCCGAGATCAAGATCGCCGCCGTCGACGGCAGTGCCTACTCCTTCCTGTTCATGGCCAAGGGCGGCGGCTCGGCCAACAAGTCGTTCCTCTTCCAGGAGACCAAGGCCCTGCTCAACCCGCAGCGCCTGCTCTCGTTCCTCGACGAGAAGCTCCGCCTCCTCGGCACCTCCGCCTGTCCGCCGTACCACCTCGCCGTCGTCATCGGCGGCACCTCGGCCGAGATGGCGGTCGAGACGGCCAAGCTGGCCTCGGCCCGCTACCTGGACACCATCCCCACCGAGGGATCGGAGCTCGGTCACGGCTTCCGCGACCTGGAGATGGAGCAGGAGGTCCTCGCCCTGACCCAGGCCTTCGGCATCGGCGCCCAGTTCGGCGGCAAGTACTTCTGCCACGACGTGCGGATCATCCGCCTCCCCCGCCACGGCGCCAGCTGCCCCGTCGGCATCGCCGTGTCGTGCTCGGCCGACCGCCAGGCCCGGGCCAAGATCACCGCCGACGGCGTCTTCCTCGAGGAGCTGGAGCGCAACCCGGCCCCGTACCTCCCGGAGGTCACCGACGACACCCTCGGCGGCGACGTCGTCCAGATCGACCTGAACCGGCCGATGGCCGAGATCCGCTCCGAGCTCTCCAAGCACCCGGTGAAGACCCGGTTGGCCCTGACCGGCACCGTCGTCGTGGCCCGTGACATCGCCCACGCCAAGATCGCCGAGCTGCTCGACGCCGGCGGCGAGATGCCCCCGTACCTGCGCGACCACCCCGTGTACTACGCCGGCCCGGCCAAGACCCCGGAGGGCTTCGCCTCCGGCAGCTTCGGGCCCACCACCGCCGGTCGCATGGACTCCTACGTCGAGCGCTTCCAGGCTGCCGGCGGGTCGCTGGTGATGCTGGCCAAGGGCAACCGCAGCCAGCAGGTCACCGACGCCTGCCAGCGGCACGGAGGCTTCTACCTCGGGTCGATCGGCGGCCCGGCGGCCCGCCTGGCCCAGGACTGCATCAAGCACGTCGAGGTGCTCGAGTACCCCGAGCTGGGCATGGAGGCGGTCTGGCGCATCGAGGTCGAGGACTTCCCCGCCTTCGTCATCGTCGACGACAAGGGCAACGACTTCTTCGCCGAGGTGTCCCGCCCCGTCGACCTGTCGTCGAAGCAGATGCGCCTCGGCCGGGGCTAGGCCCCCTCGGCCGGCCCGTCGGCCAGCAGGGCGCCCGGTGCGTCGAAGGCGCCCCGCTCGAGGTCCTCGCAGAACAGCTTGTGGTCGGCGAGGACGCGCTCGCCGCCCTCCTCGGCCCACTCCAGCGCATCGCTGACGAACACCTCGGGGTGGACGACCCGCAGGATGCCGGTCTCGGGTTCGGGATCGTCCGTACCCACGTCATCGATGACGTGCGACTCGGAGCGGGCGTGGGTCTGGGCCAGCGCCCGGCCGCAGATGTCGGCGTAGGCGATCAGGTCCTCGGCCCCGAACCCGGCCACGGTGATGTTGACCTTCATCGGGCTGCGCTCGCGGACCACGAAGCTGCGGCCCTCGATCTCGGCCGCCCCGTAGAGGGGGTCGCCGTCGACCAGGAACTCGGAGTGGGCCAGGGCGATGCGCTCGGCCGAGGTGCGGGCGTCGAACGAGGTCGCCGGGACCAGGCCGTACAGGGCCGAGCGCCGGGCCATCTTGAGCTCGATGATCACGTCGTCGACGGCCTCGGGGGTGGGCCCGTCGAGCAGGACCCAGAACCGGGCCAGGCCCTGGCTGGCGGTGCCGCCTCCGTGACGCAGCGCCACGTCGTGGATGCGGAAGTACCCGGCTGGGCGGGGCGCCGACGACGTGAGCGTGGCGGCGTAGGCATCGACCACGGGCTGGAGATCGGCGACCAGGTCGGAGGCGGGCTCGATCCGCTCCTCGGGGATGAAGCGGTGGGTGTCGGCGTCGACCCGCCGGGCGAGGAACTCGGCGCGGGGCCGGTTGGCCTTCCCGAAGGCCCTCTTGAGGACCGACGGGCAGGTGTCCTCGGTGATCTGGTGGGTGTGCTCGGAGTCGTCGGCGGCGAAGTCGACCAGACCGGCGAGGTAGCCCTCGACGAAGGCGCGCACCACCGCCCGGCGGGCCTTGCGGGCCAGGCCCTGCTCCCGGGCGGCCATCCAGAAGCCGACCGCGCCCCGTCCGGTGTCGTAGGTGAACGGGGCGATCCACGCCTCGTCGAAGTCGTTGGGGGCGAAGAAGGGGTGACCGGCGGCGCTGGGCATGATCCCGAAGTTCTCGGGGTGCACGTCGCCGATGCAGAACACGGCGGGGAGGTGGCCGTCGACCCCGGCGTGGTCGCGGTAGTAGAGCAGCGCCGTCCCCCGGAAGAACGAGAACGGCGAGGCGGCGAGGATCGAGAACTTGGTCGCCACCGCGTCCGGTGTGTCGAGCAGCCGCACGGCGTGATCCTCGAGCAGCGTGTTCCGCACGTGGCGCCGCCGTTCCCGCGGACCCAGCAGGTGCGGCGCCACCTCCACCTCGCCGGCGGCACGCAGCTCCGCGTACCGCCGGAACGCATCAGCACGATCCGCATGTGCGGGCAAGACCTCGGCCATCCCCAGAGTCTGGACGACGAACCCGTGCGACGTCGGAACCGCCCTCGGTGGTCAGCCGTGCTCGGCCACCAGCGCGTCGATGCGGGCCCGCTCGTGGTCGCGGACGTTGGCGTCGGCCAGGCGGTGGTCGGCCGCCGCTCGCAGCAGGGCACTCGCCGGCTGACGCCCGGCCTCGGCCAGGAAGGCGTCCACGAAGCGCCGCCGGACGGCCGGCTCGACGCGGTCGACGATCGCGGCCTGCGCCCGGCTCACCAGCGACGGCGCTGGCGACGGCTCGCGTCCCAGGCAGGTCATGACGACCCAGACGTCGGCCACGTCGGCGGCCCCGGGCCCCCGGCGGGCGTTGCTCCAATCGATGACGACGGGTCCGTCGGGGGCGAGGATCACGTTCTGGGGGTGCATGTCGAGGTGGAGGACCACGTCGCCGTCCACCCGGTACGGCCGCAGGCCCGGTGGCGCGGCGATGGCGTGCAGCTCGGTGTGGAGCCGGCCCAGCTCGCGCCCGTAACGGGTGGCGCGCCACGGGCGCCGGGCCAGGTCGTCGGCCATCGTCGGCCCCGCCACCCGCTCCAGCACCATCTCGCCGGGGCCGACCCGCCAGACCCGGGGCACCGGGTAGCCGGCCTGGCGCACGTGCTCCATCACCTCGGCCTCGGGCATCAGGTCGAACGGGCGCCGCAGCCGGCGCACGACCCGATCGGTGCCGTGGGCGTACACGTCGGCGTCGCGCCCCTTGGCCACGAGAGGCCCGAGCTCGTCGTCCCCCAGCCGCTCGGTCTCGATCTGCACGCTCTGACCGTAGGCTCCCCCGTCATGACGAGCAGTGGCATCGACCTCGACGAGCTGTCCCCCGACGTCCGCCCCCAGGACGACCTGTTCGCCCATGTCAACGGGCGCTGGGTGGATGCGACCGAGATCCCCTCGGATCGGGCCCAGCACGGCGCCTTCCACGTCCTCCACGACCAGTCCGAGCTCGACGTGCGCGCCATCCTCGAGGAGGCCGCGGCCAGCGCCGCCGCCGCCGGAACCGACGAGCGCAAGGTCGGCGACCTGTGGGCCGCGTTCATGGACCTCGACGCGGTCGAGCAGCGCGACGCCGAGCCGCTCGCCCTCGACCTGGCGGAGATCCGCGGCATCGACACCGTCGACGCCTTCGTCGCCCTGATGGGCCGGCTCCAGCGCCACGGCACGCCCGGCGCGATCGACTTCTTCGTCGACAACGACGGCGACGACGCCACCCGCTACATCGTCAACGTCGTCCAGAGCGGGCTCGGCCTCCCCGACGAGGCGTACTACCGCGAGGACGCCCACGCCGAGACCCGGGCCGCCTACGTCGAGCACCTGGCCACCGTGCTGCGGTCGGTCGACGAGCCCGACCCGGCCGGTGCCGCCGAGCGGGTCATGGCCCTCGAGACGGCGCTGGCCGCCGCCCACTGGAGCGCCGTCGAGAGCCGTGACGCCATCAAGACCCACAACAAGCGCGACCGGGCCGCCCTCGAGGCCGCCACGCCGGGCTTCGACTGGGTCGGCTTCCTCGACGGCCTGGCCGCGCCCGACGCCGCCTTCGCCGAGGTCGTGGTGCGCCAGCCCGATGCCGTCGAGGCCGCGGCCCGGCTGCTGGGCGAGATCCCCCTCGACGACTGGAAGGCGTGGCTGGTCTTCCACCACGTGCGGGCGGCGGCGCCGTACCTGTCGAGCCGGTTCGTCGAGAACAACTTCCGCTTCTACGGCACCACCCTGTCGGGCATCCCCGAGCTGCGCGACCGCTGGAAGCGGGGCGTCCAGGTGGTCGAGGCCGCCATGGGCGAGGCCGTCGGTCAGCTCTACGTCGCCCGCCACTTCCCGCCCGAGCACAAGGAGCGGATGGACCGCCTGGTGCACTGGCTGGTCGAGGCCTACCGCACCCGTATCTCGCAGCTGGGGTGGATGACCGAGGAGACCCGCCAGCGGGCCCTCGACAAGCTCGACCGCTTCACGCCCAAGGTCGGCTACCCGGCCACGTGGCGCGACTACTCGACGCTCGAGATCGACCGGGCCGACCTGCTGGGCAGCGTCCGCCGCGCCGCCGCCTTCGAGACCGACCGCAACCTGGCCAAGATCGGCCAGCCGATCGACCGCGACGAGTGGCACATGACGCCGCAGACTGTGAACGCCTACTACAACCCCGGGATGAACGAGATCGTCTTCCCGGCGGCGATCCTGCGCTGGCCCTTCTTCGACCCCGAGGCCGACGACGCCATGAACTTCGGGGGCATCGGCGCCGTCATCGGCCACGAGATCGGGCACGGCTTCGACGACCAGGGCAGCCGCTACGACGGCGACGGCAACCTGGCCGACTGGTGGACAGATGCCGACCGCGAGGCGTTCGACAAGCTGACCCAGGCGCTGATCGCCCAGTACAGCGGGTTCGAGCTCGACGGCCTGCCCGACCACAAGGTCAACGGTGGCCTGACCGTGGGCGAGAACATCGGCGACCTGGGCGGCATCGGCATCGCCCTGGCGGCCTACGAGCTCAGCCTGGAGGGCCGGGAGGCCCCGGTGATCGACGGGCTCACCGGTCGCCAGCGGGTCTTCCTCGGCTGGGGCCAGGTGTGGCGCACGGCCACCCGCCAGGAGGAGCGCATCCGCCGGCTCGCCATCGACCCCCACGCCCCGCCGGAGCTGCGGGCCAACGTCGTCCGCAACCTCACCGAGTTCCACGAGGAGTTCGGCGTCACCGAGGGCGACGGCATGTACCTCCCCGAGAGCGACCGCGTCCGCATCTGGTAGCCGGCGGGCGACGAGCGCGATCGAAGGCCGACGACGCACGGCCCGGCGCAGCCGCTGGGGGTCTGGGGGTCTCCCCCAGGAGGCGACGGCCGGAGGCGAGGAACGAGGCGGAGGCCGTCAGAACAGCGCGAGCGCAGCGAGCACGATCAGTTCGAGGAACGGAGTGAGCGCCAGCGAACGAGTGACGAGAAGCCGTGTCAACGCGACGGTGGGGAGTGACGTCTGTCGGGGGTGCACGGCACCACACCGGTGCCGGACCGAGGAGGTCACCATGGGCGAGGTCGGGCGATCGAGGAGAGCGGCACTGGCGGTGGCCGTCGCGCTGGCGGTGCTGGTCGGGGCCGGGTGCGACGTCTTGCCCCCGGCCCCACCCGGGGGCACCGCCGCCGACTGCCGGGACATCGCCTGGGGGTCGGGGACCAAGGCCTTCCCGCGGATGTCGACCTCCCCCATCACGGGGGTGCGGGCCGGTCGGCACCACTGCTTCGACCGGGTGGTCGTCGACCTGGCGTCGCCCCCGGCGGGCGGGTGGAACGTGCAGTACGGCCCGGTCGCGGAGCCCGGCACCGGCGACCCGGTCCCGGTCCGCGGTGGCGCCTCGATCGAGGTCATCGTCCGGGCCCCCACCCACACCGGCGAGGGGACGCCGACGTTCACCCCGGCCGATCCGGACGAGCTGGTGCCGGTCGGCGGCTACCAGACGCTGCGTCAGGCCGTCTTCGTCGGGACCTTCGAGGGCCAGTCGACGTTCGGGCTCGGCGTCCGCGCCCGGCTGCCGTTCCGGGTGTTCGCCATCGAGGAGGCGGGCCGTGCTCGACTCGTCGTCGACGTCGCCCATCGCTGGCCCTGAGGCCATGACCGTCCCGCTGGGGGGTGGGCTGGTGTCGGTACCGTTGACCATGGGTGACGACGGGGCGGCGACCCGAGCCACCATCGTCGACCTCTACGCCGCCCACTACCGCCCGCTCCTCAAGCTGGCCTCGCTGCTGCTCGACGAGCGGACGACGTGCGAGGAGGTCGTGCAGGACGCCTTCGTCGCCGTGATCCGACGGGGTCTCGACGACGTCGACGGGTCGAAGACGCCGGCCTACCTGCGCAGTGCCGTGCTGAACGGGGCCCGGTCGCACCTGCGCCGCCGGGTCGTCCGTGATCGCGTCCGGCCCCTGCGCCCGGTCCCGTCGGGCACGTCCGGATCGCCGGAGGCCCGGGCCGAGCAGCGCGACGACGAGCGAGCCGTGCTGGAGGCGCTGAGGACGCTGCCGGGGCGCCAGCGCGAGGTGCTGGTGCTCCGGTACTGGATGGAGCTGAGCGAGGCCGAGATCGCCGACGCCCTCGGCATCTCCGCCGGGTCGGTCAAGACGCACGCCCACCGGGGCCTCCACGCCCTGGCCACGATCTTGGAGGAACGACGATGAGCGACGTCGAGCAGCGTCTGCGGGATGCGCTGGCCCAGCGGGCGGATCGCACCGAGCCGGCCGACGACGCCCTCGAGCGCATCGTCGCCGCCGCCGACGGGGCGTCCGGCCGGGACGGCCGGCGTCGGGCGGCGGGGCTGCTCGCCGCCGCCGCCGTCATCGTGGCGGTGGTGGCCGTGGGCGTGGCCGTCTCCCGGCCCGAACCCGAGAGCGTCGACGTCATCGACGACCCGGGCCGGACGACGACGACGTCCACCACGGCCGAGCCCGAGGACCCGGCGTCGACGTCGCCCACGACGACCGCGCCGGAGGCGACGACGGTGCCCGAGTCGAGCACCACGACGACGCCGCCGAGCACCACGACGGCCCCGCCGACGACCACCGCGCCACCACCCGTCCTCCCCGGCGCGTCGACCGACCCGGTGAGCGGCTCGGCCACGCCCGGCGCGGGCATCGCCCACCTCGCTGACGTGCGGGTCGGGGCCGACGAGGGCTACGAGCGGGTCGTGATCGAGTTCCTCGACGGCCACCTGCCCGACTGGTCGGTGTCCTACGTCGACCCGCCGATCAACCAGGACGGGTCCGGCGAGCCCGTCGCCGTCTCGGGCGATGCGTTCCTGCTCGTGACCATGACGCCGGCATCGGCCTACGACCTCGACGGCGAGACGCCCCGGCCCACCTACCCGGGACCGGATCGCCTGCCCGGCCCCGGCGCCCAGGTGGTGGAGGTCGTCCAGGTCGGCGACTACGAGGCCGTCGCCACGTGGGCCATCGGCCTCCGCGCCCGGGTCCCCTTCCGCGTCACCACCCTCACCGCCCCCGCCCGCCTCGTCATCGACGTCGCCACCGGCGGCTGAGCCGACCGAGCTTTGTGCGTCTGACA
>DASVEC010000089.1:0-13054 GCA_036380755.1 Iamia sp.
CGATGGTCTTCAGTCGCTCGTAGGCCTGCTCCGTGAGCTCCCGCTCGGGCGGGAAGAAGAGGTAGGCGTAGGCCCGTTGGCCGGCCCGGCCTACTCGGCCCCGCAGCTGGTGGAGCTGGCCCAGGCCCAGCCGATCGGCCCGGTCGACGACGAGCGTGTTCACCGTGGGCATGTCGATGCCGGACTCGATGATGGTGGTGCAGACCAGGACGTCGAAGCGTCCCTCCCAGAAGTCGTAGACGACCTGCTCGAGGGTGCCCTCGTCCATCTGGCCGTGGGCCACGGCGATGCGGGCCTCGGGCACCAGGTCCCGCAGCTGGGCCGCCTTCCTCTCGATGTCGCGCACCCGGTTGTGGACGAAGAAGACCTGGCCCTCGCGCAGCAGCTCGCGGCGGATCGCCTCGCTGATGGCCCGCTCGTCCTCCTCGCCGACGTAGGTGAGGATGGGCTGCCGTTCGGCTGGGGGCGTGTGGAGCAGGGTGAGGTCGCGGATGCCGGTCAGGCTCATCTCGAGCGTCCGGGGGATCGGCGTGGCCGACAGGGTGAGGACGTCGAGGTTGGCCTTGATGGCCTTGATCTGCTCCTTGTGCTTGACGCCGAAGCGCTGCTCCTCGTCGACGACCAGCAGGCCCAGGTCCCGGAACTGGATGTCCTGGGAGAGCAGGCGGTGGGTGCCGATCACGCAGTCGACCTCGCCGGTGCGCAGCCCCTCGATGACCTCCTTGGCCTGGCCGGCGGTGAGGAAGCGGCTGAGGACCTCGACCCGCACCGGATACCCAGCAAAACGGTCGCTGAAGGTCTGGAAGTGCTGCTGGGCCAGGAGGGTCGTGGGCACGAGGATGGCGACCTGCTTGCCCTCCTGCACGGCCTTGAAGGCGGCCCGCAGGGCGACCTCGGTCTTGCCGAAGCCGACGTCGCCGCACACCAGGCGATCCATGGGCCGGGCGGCCTCCATGTCGGCCTTGACCTCGGCGATGGCGGTGAGCTGGTCGGGTGTCTCCCGGTGGGGGAACGAGTCCTCCAGCTCCTGCTGCCAGGGTGTATCAGGGGGAAACGGGTAGCCGGGGGTGTTGAGGCGCTTCTGGTAGAGGACCACGAGCTCCTGGGCGATGTGGCTGACCTCGGCCCGGACCTTGGCCTTGGCCTTCTGCCACTCGCCGCCGCCCAGCCGGCTGGGCTTGGGGTCCTCGCCGCCGGTGTAGTGGCGGACGGCGTCGATCTGGTCGGACGGGACGTAGAGCTTGTCGGCGCCCCGGTACTCGAGCAGCAGGTAGTCGCGCTCGACGCCACCGATCGTGCGGGTGACCATCCCGCCGTAGCGGGCCACGCCGTGCTGGTGGTGGACGACGTACGAGCCGGGCCGGAGGTCGTCGAAGAAGCCGGCGGCGTCACGTTTCCTCGAACGGGGAGCACGGTGGGGCCGGCGGCGACCGGTGAGGTCGGCCTCGGCCAGGACGGCGATCTTGGCCGCCGGGAGGACGACGCCCCGGTCGACGCTCGCCACGCGGACCTCCAGATCGAGGTCCTGGCTGCGCAGCACGCTGCGCATGCGTTCGGCGCTCGCCTCCGTATCGGCCGCGCCGACGACGGCGACGCCGTCGCGCACCATGTCGCGGACCTGGGTCATCAGGCCGTGGCCGTCGCCCACACCCGGGTTCCAGCCGATGCTCTGCACGACCGGGGTGTCGGGCGAGTCGGCCACGTTGGTGAGCGTCCAGGCGGGCACCGACGTGTGGGAGAGCAGGCGCTCGTAGGGGAGGTGGAGGGCGGGGATCTCGGTGCTGTCGGGGACGTCCCACGTGCTCCGGGCCAGGTGACGGGCCAGATCGCCCTCCTCGCCGAGGATGTCCTCGGCCCGGTCCCGCAGCCGCCGGGGCTCGACCAACAGGACCAAGGCGTCGTCGCCCAGGAGATCGAGCAGCACGTGCTCGCGGTCGGTGAGCCAGGGCAGCCACGACTCCATGCCGTCGAACACCAGACCTTCGGCCAGCCGCTCCCACTGCTCGCGACCCCACGGCTGGGTGACCGAGAGCTTCTCGGCCCGAGCGCGCACCTCGTCGGTGGGCATGACCTCGCGGCACGGGAAGATCGCCGCCGCCGGCACCGCGTCGGTGGCCCGCTGATCGGTGATGGAGAACTCGGTGAGGCGGTCGACCTCGTCGCCCCACAGGTCGATGCGGATCGGGCGGTCCTCGGTGGACGGGAAGACGTCGACGATCGAGCCCCGGACGGCGACCTCGCCCCGGGCCTCGACCTGGGGCTCGCGGCGGTAGCCGGCGGCCACCAGCCAGGCCGCGACCTCGTCGCGGTCGACCTGCTGGCCGGGCCGGATGATGAGCGGCTCGACCTCGTCGACGTGCGGCCCGAGCCGCTGGACGAGGGCGCGGATCGGGGCGACGACGACCTGCGGCGCCTGGCGGGGGTTGCGCAGGCGCCAGGCGGTCCGGAGGCGCCGGCCCATGGTCTCGACGGCGGGGCTGACCCGCTCGAACGGCAGCGTCTCCCACGCCGGGAACAGCTCGACCCGGTCGGCGCCGAGGTAGGCGCTCAGGTCGTGGGTCAGCCGCTCGGCCTCGCCGGTGGTGGGGACGGCCACGAGGACCGGCTTCCGCGACCCGCTCGCCAGGTGGGCCACGGTGACCGACCGGGCCGCTTCGGCCACGGCCAGGTGCGCCCGGGTGCGCCCCCGGACCTGCGCCAGCCCGGGCTCGTCGGCCAGCCGCGCCGGCACGTCCCCCAGCGGGGCTGAGCCCGTCCTCTGGGCGGAATCGGTTCGGGTGGGGGCGGTGGGGGGCAACGGGGCGGACCTGGCGGAGAGGGAGACGCGACGGAACGCCGGGATCCGGCGTCGACCGGGTCCCGAGCAGGCCCCCCAACCTACCGGCGCCCACCCCCGACCCGGCCCCCGCGCGGGCGTGGTCCGCCCGGACGTCCGCCCCGAGGACATCGCCTTCGCCTGCTCCTGTTGGGCCCGGCCTTCGACCTGAGCCGGGCCGGGCGCCCTGGTGGCCGACCTGGACGACCTTCTTGCGACGAGAGGAAAGGCCACGAGAGGAACGGCCACGAGAGGAACGGCCACGAGAGGGAAGGCCACCAGCAAACCCCGCCACCGCTCCGGCCCCGGCCGGCCACCATGACCGGGTGGACGACGACGGCCGCTTCCCCTGGTCCCGGATCGACGGGCCCGACCCGCCCGAGGAGGCCTACAGCCGGGTCAGCGACCCCGAGCGGTACCTGTCGCTCCACGCCGTCGCCGACGACCTCGTCACCGCCCTGGTCGCCGAGGGCACCGTCGAGGCCGGCGCGGTCGAGGTCGAGGGACGCTGGCGCGGCGGGGTGCTGCGGGCGGTCGAGCTCCGGCCGCTCGCCGGTGGCGGGACGCCGGTCACGGTGATCACGACGGGCTTCGGGGTCGTCGTCCGGGGCGGAACCGCCCGCGAGCGGGGCTTCCCCGTGTGCGGGTGCGATGCCTGCGACGAGTCCCCGGGGTACCTGGCCGACGAGCTGGGCACCGTCCTCCGGGCCCTCGTCGGTGGGCCGGACCGGTGACGCTGGATGCGATCTTCGCCCACCCTCGGCTGGCGGCGCAGTACGACCGGCTCGAGGAGGACCGGGCGGACCTCGACCACTACGAGGCCCTGGTCGACGAGCTGGGGGCCCGCTCCGTCCTCGACGTCGGGTGCGGGACCGGGACCTTCGCCATCCGCCTGGCACGGACGGGGCGGGACGTCGTCGGTGTCGACCCGGCCGCCGCCAGCCTCGCCGTGGCCCGGGCCAAGCCCGGCGCCGGCCGGGTGCGATGGATCGACGGCGACGCGACCACGCTCCCCGCCGACCTCACCGGCAACGGGCCGATCGACGTGGCGGTGATGACCGGCAACGTGGCCCAGGTCTTCGTCACCGACGAGGCCTGGGCCGCCACCCTGGCCGGGATCCACGCCGCCCTCCGTCCCGGCGGGCACCTGGTGTTCGAGACCCGCCGCCCCGAGGTCCGGGCTTGGGAGAGCTGGGACGGGCTGGGCGGGCGCACCGACGACCTCGAGTGGTGGTACGACCTCCTGGAGGTCGCCGAGCCGCTGGTGAGCTTCCGCTGGTCGTTCCGCTTCACGTCTCCCGATGATGAGGAGGGCGAGCTCCTCACCAGCGACTCCACCCTCCGCTTCCGCACCCGCCCCGAGCTGGAGGCGAGCCTGGCCACGGCCGGCTTCGCCGTCGACGAGGTCCGCGACGCCCCCGACCGTCCCGGCTTGGAGATGGTGTTCGTCGCCCGTCGCATCTGAGGCTCAGGGGGGATCGGGGTCGGAGCCGACCGGTGGGGTGAAGGTCCAGCCCTGCTCGGTGGTGTGGCGGAGGACCCAGCCGCACCGGGTCTTGAGGATGTGGTCCCGCCGGCAGACGTGGGCGAGGTTGGCGTACTCGGTCGGTCCGCCGGCCGCGAAGTCGGTGAAGCAGTGGTCGAGCTCGAGGTACTTGGTGGCCCCGCACCCGGGGACGACGCAGGTGCCGCCGTCGCGGGCGAAGAGGGCCCGACGGACGGCCTCGGGGACGTAGCGACGATCGGTGGAGATCACGTTGACGTCGGTGCCGGTGACGATCAGGCGGAGGAGTGAGTCCTGCATCAGGTGCTCGGCCAGCGCCACCGGGACGGGGCCGAGCCCATGGACCTCGCAGGTCTCGTCGCCGGTGGCGAAGCCCCGGCGGAGGGCGTCGAAGTCGACCAGGACGTGGACCTGGGCCGGGGCCCGCCGGTTCCGGGGCGCCGGGGTGGATGGCCGCCGCCCGGCCGTGGGCACGACCGGCGCCGGCTCGGCCGAGGCGTCGGCCGCGGTCTCGGCCGCCGTGTCGGAGGCCGTATCGGACCGGGCGTCGAGGAGGACGTCGCGGGCGAGCATGTCGAGGGCGTCGGCCATGAGCGCCTCGTCGGTGAGCCGCTCGCCGGCGTCGCGGGCGTTGCGGAAGGCCTGGCGGCGGTAGGGCTCGAGGGCGGCCACGACTCGGGCGTGGGACTCGGCCGGGATGTTCCACACCCCGTGGCCCTCGCCGTCGAGCGAGACCCACGCCTTCAGCGCTCGCCGCTGGTGGATGCGCAGGGCCCGCTCACCGGAGCGTTCGTCGGCCCGGGCGATCGTCTTGCGCGCCTCGTCGCGGGTGGCCTGCAGGTCGCCCTGCCGGGCCGTCCGCACCAGGCGGCGCTCGGCGGTGGGGTCGGCCGCGGCGCCCTCGGCGACGACCTTGGCCTGCTCGGTGGAGATCTCACCCCGGCCCGCGGCCTCCCGGGCGGCGGGGAGGGCGGCCAGGCGCTCGGAGGCCTCCAGCTCGGCCTTGGCCTGGCCCACCGTGATGCCCTCCTGCCGGGCCACGTGCTCGGCCGGCGACCGCGCCCCTCGCGCCCGCCACTCGCCGGTGTCGGCGGCCGCCTTGCGAAGCACCAGCCGCGCCCCGCGGGCCCGGCGCTCGATCGCTCCGAGGGTGGCGACGACCGGGCCGAGGCGGAACTCGGCGACCCGCTCGGGGACGAGCTCGTCGGCGATCGAGGCCAGCAGCCCGTCGACCTGGGTCAGCACCGAGAGCACGTCGACCGGGGTGCCCGCACCACCGGTGGCGTCCTGCGCATCTCTCATTGGGGGCACCCCCTTCCGGGTCCCGAACCTATCGAACGTACGTTCGTACTCTTCCCGTGATCGGGCACGATGAAACCGGAACCTCGACGAGGTCGCGAGGAGCAGAGGAGCCTGGCATCCTGGGGGCATGGCCTTCGATGTGGCGACCGTGCACCTGGACGACTTCTCGCGGGGCTCCACCGAGACCCGCCAGGCGTTCGTCGACACCCTGGGCCAGAGCCTGGTCGAGACCGGCTTCGTCAAGGTCGACGGCCACCGGGTGACGGCGCAGGACATCGACGCCGCCTACGAGGCGGCCAAGGACTTCTTCGCCCTCCCGCTGGAGGCCAAGCAGAACTACGTGATGCCGAAGGGCGCCGGCGGCTACACCCCGTTCGGCACCGAGCACGCCAAGGACAGCGAGGCCATCGACCTCAAGGAGTTCTGGCACGTCCACCAGGACGTCCCGCCCGAGCACCCGCTGTTCCCGGCCTACGGCGCCAACGTCTTCCCCGACGAGGTGCCCCACTTCCAGCCGGCGATGATGCGCCTCTACCGCGACCTCGAGGCCGCGGCCCAGACCCTGCTCGAGGCCATCGCCATCTTCCTCGACCTGCCCGAGCGCGACCTGGCCGACATGGTGGTCGACGGCCGGTCGGTGCTGCGGATCATCCACTATCCGCCGCTCAAGGAGGCCAACGCCCCCGGTGCCGTGCGGGCCGCGGCCCACGAGGACATCAACCTGATCACCCTCCTGCCGGCCGCCACCGAGTCGGGCCTCGAGCTGCTCGACCGCGACGGCAGCTGGCACCCGGTCGACGGGCTCGAGGGCGAGATCGTGGTCGACGCCGGCGACATGCTCAGCCGTCACGTCAACAACGTCATCCCGTCCACCACGCACCGGGTCGTCAACCCCGACACCGACGACGTGGCCCGCTACTCGATGCCGTTCTTCTGCCACCCCCGGCCCGAGGTCCTGCTCGACCCCCCCGCCGTCCTCGTGGGCGACGACGGCAAGCACTTCGAGCCGATCACCGCCGACGACTTCCTCAACCAGCGCCTGGCCGAGATCGGTCTGGCCTGACAGCCGGCCCCGTCGTGGCTGGCGTCAAGGGACAGGTCCAGGCCCGAGGGGTCGAGCGCCGGCGCGCCATCGTGGCCGCCGCCACCGAGCACTTCGCCCGCGAGGGCTACCGGGGCACCGGCATCGCCGCCATCGCCAAGGAGGCCGGGGTCACGACCGGCGGCGTGCTGCACCACTTCGGGTCGAAGGAGGGCCTGCTGGTGGCCGTCCTCCAGCAGCGCGACCGGGACGCGGTGGCCGCCTTCCGGGCCGCGCCGCGGGCGACGGTGGCCGACGAGCTCGACGCCTGGGTCGACGTCGCCACCTGGAACGAGGACCGGCCCGCGGTCACCGCCCTCTACACCGTGCTGCTGGCCGAGAGCATCGCCCCCGACCACCCCGCGCGGGCCTTCTTCCTCGAGCGCAACCGCGGGGTCGTCGCCGTCCTCGCCGACATGCTGCAGCGGGGCGTCGAGCGGGGCGAGCTGCGGGCCGACCTCGACGTGACGACCAAGGCGGCCGAGCTCCACGCCCTCATCGAGGGGCTCCACCTGGTGTGGCTCCACTCCGGCGAGCCCACCGGCCTGGCGTCCTCGCTGCGATCGGCCCTCGACGCGCAGCTCCAGATCATGAAATACTGACCATATGGTCAGTGAAATAGGTGCCCCCGAAGTGCAGGCGGCGACGGTCCACCCCTGGAACGTCGGCTTCCGGTGGGCCGACACCGTGCCGACCCACGGCGCCCTGACCGTCGAGCAGGTGCGGGCCTTCGACACCGACGGCTTCGTCGTCGTGCGCGACGTCTTCACCGCGGCCGAGGTGGAGGCGGTGCGGGCCGTCGTCGACGGCTTCGAGGCCGAGGCCGAGGCCGCCCTGCGCCGGCTCGACGACGACCGGATGTTCATCGCCGAGGCCGGCGCCATCACCTTCACCGCCCACCTCGTCACCCGCTCGCCGGTGCTCGCCGCCTTCGGCCAGCACCCTGCCTTCGCGGCCATGGCCGCCGACCTGGTCGGGCCCGACGTCGACCTCTACTGGGACCAGGCCGTCTACAAGAAGCCGGAGAAGCCCCGTCGCTTCCCCTGGCACCAGGACAACGGCTACGCCTTCGTCGAGCCCCAGCAGTACCTGACGTGCTGGGTGCCGCTCACCGACGCCCGACTCGAGAACGGCTGCCCCCAGGTCGCCCCCGGCCTGCATCGCCTGGGGACGCTCGCCCACCGCTACGTCGAGCCACTGGGCTTCGAGTGCTTCCCCGAGCCGCCGGTCGACGTGGCCGTGGCCGAGGCCGGGGTCGGCGACGTCATCGTGTTCAGCTCGCTCACCCCCCACCTGACCGGGCCCAACCTCACCGACGAGGTGCGCAAGGCCTACATCCTCCAGTACTCGCCGGTGGGCGCCGAGGTGCTCGAGGGCGATCCCCGGGCCGGCGCGCCGACCGGCCGGCGGGCCTGCGACGAGCCCCGCCACCTCCCGGTCGCCCGCGCCGGCCGCCCCGTCGCCCGGCCATGACGTCGGCGGTGACCTCCCCGACGTCCTGGGCCACCGACGGCTTCGAGCGGATCGACGGCTTCGTCCCCGAGGCCGTCGGCCGGGAGATGCTCGACGACGTCGTCACCCTCGTCCGCCGGTCGGCGGCCGGGCAGGAGGTCGACGGTGCCCTCGTCCTGCCCGAGTCCAACCTGGCCGGATCGGCGGGCGACCCCGAGGACCGCACCAGCAAGGTCTTCCGCCTCCACCGCCGGCCCGTGTTCGCCGCCTTCCTCGCCCGGCCCGAGGTGGTCGACGTCGTCACCCACCACCTGGGCCCCGACGTCGACTGCTTCCTCAGCCAGCTCATCTTCAAGAACCCCGGCGCATGGGGCCAGCCCTGGCACCAGGACTCGCACTACTTCCCGTTCACGCCGGCCCGGCCGGTGCTCGGGCTGTGGCTGGCCATCACCGAGGCGACCCTGGCCAACGGCTGCCTCCACGTCCTGCCCGGGTCGCACCGGGAGCCGGTGCACGAGCACGTGCCCGACCGGCGTCCCGCGGCCAACCTCGGCTACGTCGAGATCGTCGACCACGACATGGCCGGCGCCGTGCCGGTCACCATGGCACCCGGCGACCTCCTGGTGTTCGACAGCCACCTGATGCACCGCTCGACCGACAACGCCAGCGACGGGCTGCGAGCGGCGATGGTGTACCACTTCGCCCCGGCCGGCACCGCGGCACCGCCGAGCCCGGTCGACGATTGGGTGCCCGTCATCCGGCAGGGCCTACCCGCGGTGGGCTGAGAGGAAGGTCCAGGTCCGGAGGCTGGCGTCGTCCATCCAGGCGTGAGGGGCGCCCTCGACGGCGACCAGCTCCACGTCGACGCCGTCGGGGCACGGCCCCCAGGTCTCGACGGTGACGTCCTCGCAGCCGGCGGCCGCGGCGAAGGTCGCCAGCGCCTCCCGCACCGGCGGGAAGTCGACGCCGGCCCTGCTCTCCTCCCCCACCCCACCGTCGATGGGCACGTTGCGGTCGTCGGTGCCGTGGAGGTCCATCGCCGAGACGGGCTCGGACGGAGCGCAGTCGTCGACGAGGACGGTGCCGGCCTGGACGGCGGCCGCGGCCACGTGGTCGGCGGCCTCGCAGGCCAGGCGCATCGCCATCATGGCCCCGTTGGAGTGCCCCACGACCAGGACGTCCGTGGGGTCGAGGTCCTGCTCCTCGGCCAGCCGGTCGGCCAGGGCGGTGAGGAAGCCGACGTCGTCGACGTCGTCCCGGGCCGCGGCGGCGCAGCAGTCCCCGGCGTTCCACACCAGGCGGCGATCACCCATCGCCGTGGGCGTGCCGTCGGGGTAGGCGACGACGAAGCCGTTGGCCTCGGCCAGCCCGTCGTACCCGCTGCTCCGGGCGAACTGGTCGCCGTTGCCAGTGCCCCCGTGGAGGGCGAGGACCAGCGGGGCGTCGTCGGCCCGGTCGGTCGGGAGGTAGAGCCGGTAGGTCCGGGTGCGACCGTCGGCCGTCGCCAGCGAGCCGTGGACGACCTCGCCGGTCGCCTCGACCGCCGGCTCGACCGTCGCCTCGGTCGTCGTGGTGGTGGTCGCCTCGGTCGTCGTGGTGGTCGACGCCGGGGTGGCCTCGTCGTCCGCGCTGCTGCACCCAGCCGCCAGCACGAGGAGCACGACGACGACGGCACGGGTCATGCCCGCACGCTACGCCTTGACCTCAAGGGTCCTTGATGGCGTGGGATGGCGCCATGCTCACCACTGCGCCTGCTCCCACCCACGACATCGCCGCCATCGAGGCCCTGCTCGACGATGTCGCCGCCGGCATCGCCGCCCAGGACCCCGACCGCTGCGTCGCCCGCTTCGCCGTCGACGCCCGCTCGGTCAACACCGCCGGCCAGCGCGGCGTCGGGCGCGACGCCATCCGGGCCGCCCACGTCGCCTCCTTCGCCGCCGGGATCCTCCCCGCCACGCCCCGCTTCGCCCTGCTCGACGTGGTGTTCGTCCGCCCCGACGTCGCCATCGCCACCACCGGCGCCTATGCCAACGCGCCCGACGAGCCCGTCGACCTCGACGCCCCGCCGACCGTCGTGACCTGGACCCTCGTGCGCGAGGACGACGGCTGGTGGATCGCCGCCCGCCAGTTCACCCGGGTGGAGGGATGAGCCCGGCCGACGAGGTCGCCATCCGGGCGATCGTGGCCGACGTCGAGCGGGGCTTCAACGAGAACGACGCCGAGCTGATGAACCGCCACGTCGCCGC
Source organism: Iamia sp. (assembly GCA_036380755.1). GTDB lineage: Bacteria > Actinomycetota > Acidimicrobiia > Acidimicrobiales > Iamiaceae > Iamia. The sequence continues at coordinate 10,401 of DASVEC010000089.1, forward strand.
CGACGCCACGATCGTCAACGTCATCGGCACCGAGCTGCGGGGCCGGGACGAGATCATGGACGCCAGCCGGGCCGGTCTCGCCGGGCCACTGGCCGACCAGCGGGCCCGGTACGAGGTCACCGGCATCACCTTCGTCCGCCCCGACGTGGCCCTCGCCCACAAGCGGGCCTGGGCCGTCGACGCCGAGGGGAACGACATCGACGTCGGTCACGCCATGGTGGCCCTCTACGTGCTGACCAGGGACGACGACCGCTGGCAGATCCGCGCCCGCCAGAACACCCTCGTCCCCGCCGGCTGATCCACACGCGAGGATCGGGGCGATGGAGCCGGTGGACGGGGCAGGGACGCGCGCCGCATACGACACGGTGGCCGAGGACTACGCCGACCTGCTGCGGTCGTCGCTGGCGGACAGCCCGCACGAACGGGCTCCGCTCTGGTTGTTCGCCGAGCTGGTGAACGCCTCGGGCGGAGGGCTGGTCGGCGACCTGGGCTGCGGCACGGGCCGGCTGACCGCGCATCTCGTCGGCCTCGGGCTCGAGGTCGTCGGCCTCGACCTGTCGCCCGGGATGGTGACCGTGGCCCGACGGGAGCACCCGACGACGCCGTTCGCCGTCGGTTCGATCGGCGCCCTGCCCGTCGCCGCCGGGACCCTGGCCGGGGCTCTGGCCTGGTACTCGCTCATCCACACGCCGCCCGACCGCCTGGAGGCCGCCTTCGGCGAGCTGCGCCGGACACTGCGGCCCGGCGGGCTCCTCCTCACCGGCTTCCAGGTCGGCGCCGAGGTACGCCAGCACCAGCACCTGTACGGCCACGACCTGAGGCTCGACTCCTACCGGCGCCATCCCGACGAGGTCGCCGCCGCGGCCACCGCGGTCGGCCTGACGGAGGTGACCCGGACCGTGTGGGCTCCCGAGCCGCCGTACGACTGCGACCAGGCCCACCTGCTCTTCCGTCGCTGATCCACACGCGAGGATGCGCGGCGTGGAGATCGACACGTTGCTGATGGGTGCCCCGTCCGAGATCGAGGAGCGGGCCGACGCCCTCCTCCAGACCGGCATCGACGGCCTGTTCACCGTCGAGGGACCGCACGACGTCTTCCTGCCGCTCGTCCTGGCGGCCAACCGGGACCTCTTCCTCTACACCAACGTCGCCATCGCCTTCCCCCGCTCCCCCGCCCACCTGGCCCACACCGCCTGGGATCTGATGGAGCTGAACGACGCCGGCTTCGCTCTCGGGCTCGGCACCCAGGTCCGGGCCCACGTCGAGCGCCGCTACGGGGCGACGTGGTCGCACCCGGCTGCTCGCATGGCGGAGTGGATCGGGGCGATCCGGGCCTTCTGGGACACGTGGGACGACGGCGTCCCGCTCGACTTCCAGGGCGAGCACACCCGGCACACGCTCTCGACCCCGGCCTTCGATCCCGGGCCGATGGGCAAGGACCGACCCGAGATCTGGCTCGGCGCCCTCGGGCCCCGCATGACCGAGGTCGCCCTCACCGTGGCCGACGGGATGCTGGTCCACCCCTTCACCTCGGACCGCTACACGGCCGAGGTCACCCTCCCCCGCATCGAGCAGGCGCTGGCCTCGGCCGGACGGCCCCGCGCCGAGGTCACCGTCGTGGGCGAGGGCATCGTCGCCTGCGGCCGGGACGCGGCCGAGCAGGCCGCGGCCGACGCCGGCGCCCGCTGGCTGGTGGCCTTCTACGGCTCGACCCCCGCCTACGAGCCGGTGCTGGCCGCCGAGGGCCGCGCCGACATCCACCCCGAGCTGCGGCGCCTCTCCCGCGAGGGCCGCTGGGACGACATGGCCCGCCTCGTGGACGACGACCTGCTCGACGCCATCGTCCTGCGGGGCGATCCGGACCGCGTGGCGGCACGGGTGCGGGACCGCTTCGCCGGCCACGTCGATCGGGTCGGGCTCTACGCCCCCGGCGGTCTCGCCGACGAGGCCCTGGCGGCGATCGTGACCGGTGTTCGTACCTCCTGACCAGGGCCGGGGTGGGCCCCCCGGGGCCTGACGGGGAACAACGTCCGGGCCTCGCCGCTCTCACGTCCCGACACCGCACACCACGGCCGAAGGGCCGGAGGAAAGGACAGAAACGATGAGCGACTTCGGCTACGACACCGACGGCGACGGCTGGATCGACACCGTCGAGAGCGACACGAACGGCGACGGCTGGACCGACACGGTCTCCTACGACACCGATGGCGACGGCTACGTCGACATCGTCGAGGGTGACACCGACGGCGACGGCTGGACCGACACCGTCGTCGATGACGCCAACTATGACGGTGTGGCCGACACGGTCGTCGCCGACGCCGATGGCGACGGCTACGCCGACACGGCCGTGGCGGACACGAACTTCGACGGCTACGCCGACACGGCGGCCGGCGACACCGACGGTGACGGCTGGGTCGACACGGTCGCCGGCGACACCGACGGCGACGGCTACGTCGACACCGCGGTGGCCGACACCGATGGCGACGGCTACGTCGACACGGCCGTGGTCTCGGGCCCCTTCAGCTACTGAGCCCCACCCTGATCCCACACCTCGAACCGGTGATCGGATCGGACGGTTACCCGTTCGATCTGATCACCGGTTCGGCGCGCGGGGGGGGGGTCAAGCGGGGTTGCGGTTGTAGCGCTCCATGGCT
>DASVEC010000090.1:0-3986 GCA_036380755.1 Iamia sp.
GATCGCCGTCGGGCGTCAGGTGGAGGCTCACCGATCGTCCGTCCTGGCCCGGCCCTCGCCTCACCAGCCCGGCGGTGACGAGACGGTCGACCACCCGCACCGTGCCGGGGTGGGTGAGGTCGAGCGCGGCCCGGACCTGGCCGATGCTCAGCCCCCTGCCGTTGCCCACCACGTTGAGGGCGGCGACCTCCGAGTCCGACAGACCGGACGCCCGCCGCATGGCGTCGCGCTGCCCGTCGGCCAGCGCCATCCCGAGCGCTCCCAGCAGGTTGATCTCTCGGCGTGCACCCATGCGCCGATCATATGACTGATGCATATATCTGTCCAGGGGTCCACCTCGGTACGGTCGGGAGATGCGTCGCACCCTGTTCGCCGAGGAGCACGACCAGTTCCGCTCCAGCGTCCGCACCTTCGTCGAGAAGGAGATCGTGCCCTCGTTCCTCGACTGGGAGCGCGACGGCATCGTCCCCCGCGAGCTGTTCACGACGGCGGGGGCCTCCGGCTTCCTCGGCATGGACGTCCCCGAGCAGTACGGCGGGGGCGGCGTCCCGGACTTCCGCTTCAACCTGATCCTGGGCGAGGAGCTGGCCTACGCCGGCACCGGCGGCGCCGGCCTGGGGCTCACGCTCCACAACGACATCTGCCTCCCCTACTTCCTGTCGCTCTGCACCGAGGAGCAGAAGCAGCGCTGGCTGCCGGGCATCTGCTCGGGCGAGCTGATCACCGCCATCGCCATGACCGAACCCGGCATCGGCTCCGACCTCGCCTCGATGACGACCACCGCCATCCGCGACGGCGACCACTACGTCGTCAACGGGTCCAAGACCTTCATCACCAACGGCATCAACGCCGACCTCGTCATCACCGCGGTGAAGACCGACCCGACCCAGAAGCACAAGGGCATGAGCCTGGTCGTGATGGAGCGGGGCATGGACGGCTTCGCGCGGGGCCGCAACCTGGAGAAGGTCGGCCTCCACAGCCAGGACACAGCCGAGCTCTCCTTCGCCGACGTCCCCGTCCCCGTCGAGAACCTGCTCGGCACCGAGGGTCAGGGCTTCGTCCACCTGGTCCACAACCTCCCCCAGGAGCGCCTGTCGATCGCCGCCGCCGGCGTCGCCGCGGCCGAGGCCGCGCTCGGCTGGACGCTCGACTACGTCAAGGAGCGCACCGCCTTCGGCCAGCCCGTGGGGTCGTTCCAGAACAGCCGGTTCGAGCTGGCCACCATGCGCACCGAGATCGACCTGGCCCGGGTGTTCGTCGATCGCTGCGTCGAGGCCCTCGGCACCGGCGAGCTCACCGCCGAGGAGGCGGCCGAGGCCAAGTGGTGGTGCACCGAGCTCCAGAAGCGGGTGGTCGACCGCTGCCTCCAGCTCCACGGCGGCTACGGCTACATGCTCGAGTACCCGATCGCCCGGGCCTACCTCGACGCCCGGATCACCACGATCTACGGCGGCACCACCGAGATCATGAAGGAGATCGTCGGGCGCTCGCTGGGCGTCTGACCCCAAGCGGGGGGGCTGGCCCCACCGCCACGACGGGGGCCGGCAGCATTCACCGGATCGGGGGGCGTCCGTACGGTCGACGCCATGGCCGCGCGACACATCGTCCTCCGCATCCTGCTGGTCGTCGGGGTCGTCGGCCTGCTGGTCGCGTCCGCCGTCGGGGTCGTGCTCTACCGCTACTGGGACGGCCGGGCCGTCTCGACCGTCGGCGAGCTGTCGTTCGAGAACCCGCTGCGGATCCCCGAGCTCGAGGAGGGCCGGGTCGAAGACGGGCGCCGGGTCCACGAGCTGACGGCGAGCGCCGGGACCACCAGCTTCAAGCCCGGTCTCGACACCCCGACCCTGGGCTACGACGGCTCCTACCTCGGCCCGACCCTGCTCATGCGGCGCGGCGAGGAGGTCGAGGTGCGGGTGACCAACGAGCTCGACGAGGGCACCACGACCCACTGGCACGGCATGAGCCTCCCGGCCGTCGCCGACGGCGGGCCGCACAGCCCGATCGCACCCGGCGACACCTGGACGCCGACCTGGACGGTCGACCAGCGGGCGGCGACCCTCTGGTACCACCCGCACCCCCACGAGCAGACCGAGGACCAGGTCCGCCGGGGCCTGGCCGGCATGGTGATCGTCGAGGACGAGCGGTCGGATCTCCTCCCCCACGACTACGGCGTGGACGACATCCCGGTCATCGTCCAGGACCGGGGCTTCGCCGCCGACGGCGCCTTCGAGGAGGGATCCGCCGTCGGCACCCAGACCGGGACGCTGGGCGACGAGCTGCTGGTCAACGGGACGTGGGACCCGCACCTCGGGGTCACCACCGAGCGCGTGCGCCTCCGCCTGCTCAACGCCTCGACCGCCCGGGTCTACGACTACGGGTTCGCCGACGACCGGCCCTTCCTGATGGTGGCGAGCGACGGCGGCCTCCTGGAGACGCCCGTCCCCCTCGACCGCATCCAGCTCTCGCCCGGCGAGCGGGCCGAGATCGTGGTGGAGGTCGAGCCGCGGGAGCGGGTCGTGCTGCGGTCGTTCGCCCCCGACCTCGGGCTCGGCCCGCTCGAGCGGTTCGAGGGTGGCGACGACAACTTCGACGTGCTCCAGCTCCGGGCCGCCGCCGACCTCGACCCCTCGCCCGAGGTGCCCGGCGCCCTCGGCGACCCGCCCGACTTCGGGCCCGAGGACGCCGTGGCCGAGCGCACCTTCCGGCTCAACGGCACCGGCGAGATCAACGGCGAGTCGATGGACCCCGAGCGGATCGACACCGTCGTGCGGGCCGGGAGCGTCGAGCGGTGGGAGATCCGGGGCGACGGCACGGCCCACAGCTTCCACCTCCACGACGTCCAGTTCCGGGTGCTCGCCGTCGACGGCGACGATCCGCCGCCCGAGCTGTCCGGGTGGAAGGACACCGTCTTCCTCCGCAGCGGGATCCGGTTCGACCTGCTCGTGCGGTTCAGCCACCACGCCGACGCCGAGACGCCGTACATGTACCACTGCCACCTGCTGCGCCACGAGGACAACGGGATGATGGGCCAGGTCCTGGTGACCGAGGACGGGGAGGGGCCCGATCGCATCGACGCCCCCCACGAGCACGGCGGCTGATCCTGCGGCTCCCGCCGCCCACGTGCCAGGGTGAGCGCCCATGGGCGACAGGGGACGCAAGGGACTCGCGCCGGTGCTGGCCGGGCTGGTGCTGCTCGGGGCGGCCTGCTCGTCGGACGCGTCGGACTCGTCGGACTCGTCGTCGGGAAGCGCCACCACGACGACCGGCGGGACGACGACCACGACCCCGCCCGTCACCGACGTGGCCGACGGGCGGTGCGGCACCGGCCTCCCGCCCGAGGTCGTCGAGGCCGAGGGCGGGTGGCCGCTGCCCAACGGCGATGCCGGCAACACCCGGGCCGTCGTCGACTCCCCGATCGGCTCCACCACGATCGACGACCTGGAGGAGGTCTGGACCTACGACGTCCCCGGCCAGGCCACCTTTGGCAACCTCACGACCAACCCGGTCGTGGTCGACGGCCGGGTCCACGTCGGCGCCCTCGACGGCAGCACCCACGTCGTCGACCTGGCCTCCGGGGAGGCCGTGTGGTCCGAGCGGCGCGAGATCGGGATCTTCGGGCCGGCCGGCGTCGCCGTCGGCTGGGGCGCGACCTACGGCATCTCCACCGCCACGACTGTCGTGGCCCACGACTCGGCCGACGGCACCGTCCTCTGGGAGCGCGACCTGGGCGTGGCGCCGGGCAACCAGGTCGACATGGCGCCGGCCCTGGTCGGCGGCTGCGTCCTGGTGTCGACCCAGGCCCTGGTGGCGGGCTCGCGCGGCACCCTCTACGCCCTCGACCACGCCGACGGCACGGTGGTCTGGCAGGTCGAGACCGTGCCCGACGACTTCTGGGGGAACCCCGAGGTCAACCATGGCGGCGGCGCCTGGTACCCGCCGGCCGTCGACCCCGACACCGCCACCAGCTACTGGGGCACGTCGAACCC
>DASVEC010000091.1:0-5152 GCA_036380755.1 Iamia sp.
GGTGTGATCAGCCCGGGGGGCGGACCATCAGGTGGACCGGTGACGGGCCGGCCCGCGATCGCCACACCGGCTCGCCCCGCACCCCGGCCGCGTGGGCGAGGCGGACGTCGGGCACCAGCAGAGCCAGCCCCCAGCCACCGAAGCGCTCGGTGACGACCTGGCCCAGACGGGCATAGACGTCGCGGAGGTCGCCCGGCCCACTACCGAGGCGACCGCCCCACGGCGGGTTGGTGACGATCCAGCCCGGACCGCCGCCGGGCGGCGGCTCGAGCGCCGAGACCGACGCCTGGGCCACGTCGACCCGGTCGGCCACGCCGGCGCGAGCGGCGTTGTCGATGGCGGCGGCGACCGCTCCGGCGTCGCGGTCGCGGGCCACGATCGGGGGGCCGACCGGCGCAGCCGCCGGTCTCCGGTCGGAGCGGACGGAGGCCTGCACCGACGCCCAGGTGCCGGGGGCGAACGAGGGCCAGCCCTCGACCGCGAACCGGCGATCGGCTCCCGGGGCGATGCCGGCCGCCCGCCGGGCGGCCTCGATCGGGATCGTGCCCGAACCGGCGAAGGGGTCGACGAGCGGCTGGCTCGGCTCCCACCCCACCGCGGCGAGGGCGGCGGCGGCCAGCGTCTCGCGCAGCGGTGCCTTCCCGGCGGGCCCCCGCCAGCCGCGCTGGTGGAGGGGGGCGCCGGAGCTGTCGACCCGGACCGAGAGGTGGTCGCGATCGATGCGGACGACGACCAGCTGGGCTCGGTCGAGCGCACCGGGCTCGGGCGGGGGGCCGAGGGCGAGCAGCCGGCGGAGCCGCTCCTCGACGGCGCCGGTGTGGTGCAGCTTCGAGCGGTGGCTGGTGATGCGGAGCCGGACGGGGCGGCGCCGGTCGAGGAAGGGGTCGACGTCGACGGCATCGATCCGCTCCTCGAGGGCGGCGAAGGACCGGGCGGTGAGGTCGCCGGCATCGACGAGGATCCTGGTGGCCGTGGCCAGCCGGACGTTGGCCTCGTAGAGCTGCCGGGTGGTGACGCGGGCGGCGAGGGCACCGGCGCCCGCGGGACGGTTGCGGATGCCGAGCTCGTCCAGCTCGGCGGCCACCAGAGTCTCGAGCCCGGGGAGGCACACGACCACGGCGGCCAGGCGATCGGGACGGCCGCGCCGGCTCCCGGAGGGTGATGGCGCAGGAGGAGACATCGGAGCGGCGACCCTACCGGCGCGGCGGCCGCCCACCGGCGGACGAGGGAGGCCGCGGGGTGACCTACGATCCGCGGCGTGGAGGGCCTGACACTGGATGCGGCCGAGGATCTGGCCGAGCGCTGCCTCGCCGCCTGCAACCTGGCCCTGCGGGACGGCGACGCCTCGGGCCTGGTGGATCTGCTGACCGCCGACGCCGTGATCGAGGTCGCCGAGCTCACCACCGACTTCCTCGAAGGCCCCGACGAGCTGGCCGAGCGGCTGGCGGAGGCCTCCCACCACGGTGGGATGGTGCTGATGGACGTGCGCGCCGCCGGGCCCGACGTGGTGGCCGGGGTGGCCTGGGAGGACGACCCGTCCAACCGCACTGCCGAGGTGCGGCTGGTGCCCGACGGGGACCGCATCGCCCGCCTCGAGTGGGTGCGCTGAGCCCACCACCGGGCCAGCCTCCGCCCGATCGTCGACACTCGGATCGCCATCCGCATCGCCACCCGCCGCCGGACCATCACGCCGCCTCGGCGGCCCGGTCGGACGCGGCGAGGACGGCCTCCCACAGGGTCGTGCGCAGACGGGTGGCATCGGGCCCGGTGACGCCGTTGACAACCACCACCCCCTCGACCATGTCGGCCACCACCGCCTCCCGCGGCCGGCCGCCGACCTCGACCGACACCGTGGCCCCACCATCGGGCCATCGGCGCAGGGTGCGCGAGGCGCCGGGGCGACGGGGCGGGCTGCGGAAGGCGGGGACGACCAGGTTCCGCGCCCGCGCCGCCTCGCCGAGCGTGCGGGCGACGGCTGCGAAGTGCACGGCAGAGGCTTCCATGACCCGCAGTATGAGGACCCCCCGCGACAGTGAAGCCGCCCCTGGTCAGGGGGGTGGAGCGACTACCAGGATTCGTCGGCGGCGTCGCGGTCGTCGAGGTAGGCCTGGCCGGTGGGGCAGTCGGGACGGGCCCGGCACCAGCGGCAGAGCGGGGACGGGCGGGCCACGGGTGGGTGGTCGTGGTGGCGGATGGCGACCATGCGCTCGACGCCGTCGACCACCCGGGCGGCGGCCGCCTCGAGCACGCCGACGGTGACGTCCTCGACGTGGAGGTCGCCCGACTCGAGGTAGGACGTGGCCACGGCGCGGGGCGGGACGCCCAGGCGGAGCGTCTCGACCAAGGCGTAGAAGCGCAGGTCCTCGCGGTGGGGCTGGGCCGGGCCGCCGGTCTTGAAGTCGACGATGACCTTGCCGGCGGTGCGCCCCTCGGCCCGGCCGATCGACAGGTCGACGCGGCCCGACAGGGTGATGCGCCCGCCGGCCAGGTCGGTGCGGACCTTGACCTCGGTGGCCGGGCGCCAGCGGCTGGCGAGCGGGGGCCAGACCTCGTCGTAGCCGGTGACCCGGGCGATGGCGTCGCCCCGCACCTCGGCCCGCTCGTCGTCGGCGCAGGTGCGCAGCCACTCCGACATCCACTGCTCGGAGCGCTCGAGGCTGGCCATGGCGTCGTCGACCAGCTCGGCGGGGGGCGGCAGATCCGTCCCGGGCCGGCGGTTGATGCCCAGCTCGATGGCCTTGTGGGCGACCGCGCCCCGGACGACGGGGGGCGAGACGGTGAAGCCCGGGTCCTGGTCCTCGGCGTGCCAGCGGGCCTCGCAGGCGTGGACGGTGGCCAGGGCGTGCTTGTTGACGAACAGGGTGGCGCCGTCGGGGAGGGCCGAGGCCGGGCCGGCCACCTCGTCCTCCAACAGGGCCCGCAGATCGGCGGCAAGGTCGGCGGCGAAGGTCGGGCGCTCGGCCCTCTTGGCCCCGAGCCGGGCCAGGGTCTGCTGCTGCCGCGGCGTCAGGCCGTCGTCGGCAGGGGCGTCCTCCGGAGCCGCGGCCTCCGAACCGACCGGCGGGTCCGACACCAGCCGCAGGGGCGCGGCGTCGGCGGCAGGATCGGTCATCGGTGCGCCATCGACTCGTGGGCCCCCTCCAGCTCAGCCGCCGGCACGCGGCACCGATGACCGCTGGCGGCTCCGCAAGCTCCGCCGCCAGAGAGCCCGTGCTGTCTGGTTCGCTCGCTGCGCTCGCTCACGACACGAGGCTACGACACGCCTGCGACAGCCTCGGGGACAGCCTCGCCGAGGGGCAGGGGTAGCCTCGGGCGATGGCCCGACCGACCCAGGAGCGCAGCAGCGCCCTCGTCCCGGTGTCGATCCCACCCGTGGCCGACGACCCCGCCCCGCTCGACGACCCCCGCCTCGGCGACGTCGACGAGTGGGGGCGCAGCGAGCGGATGCGGGAGATCGCCCGGCGGGCCTACGCCCCGATCTACGAGCGGTGGTTCCGGGTCGAGTGGGAGGGCATGGAGAACATCCCGTCCGACGGCGGTGCCCTGCTCGTGGCCAACCACGCCGCCGCGGTGCCGTCCGACGCCCCCGCCATCATGCACGGCATCGAGGTCGAGATGGGCCGGCCGGTGTACGGGCTGGCCGACCACTTCTTCAAGTCGGTGCCCGTCCTCGGCACCATGTGGGCCCGCAACGGCGGCGTCGTGGCCCAGCCCGACAACGCCTACCGGCTGCTGCGCGAGCAGAACCAGCTCGCGCTCGTCTTCCCCGAGGGCACCAAGGGGCCGGCCAAGACCTACGACGAGCGCTACCGGCTGCGGCGCTTCGGCCGGGGCGGCTTCGTCGAGATCGCCATGCGCGCCGGGGTGCCGATCGTCCCCATCGCCGTGGTCGGCGCCGAGGAGTCGATGCCCACCATCACCCGCCTGCCGGCCGTGGCCAAGGCGCTCGGCCTGCCCTACTTCCCCATCACCGCCAACATGCTGGCCCTCGGGCCGCTCGGCGCGCTGGCCTACTTCCCGGCCAAGTTCACGATCCGGGTCCTCGAGCCGGTGACCTTCGACGTCCCGCCCGACCAGGAGCGGTACTCGCGGAGCCGGATCATGGACGCCTCCGAGGAGATCCGCCAGAGCATCCAGGAGGCGCTGTACGACATGCTCCAGAAGCGCCGCTCGGTCTGGTTCGGATGACGGCCGCCTGATGGGCCGCCGGGTCCTCATCACGGGGCTGGGCACCTTCTGGGGTGGCCGCCTGGCGCAGGCGATCGAGAACGATCCCGATGTCGACGTCGTCATCGGCCTCGACACCGAGGAGCCCAAGGTCCGCCTCGAGCGCACCGAGTACGTCCGGTCGGACGAGAACTACTCGATCCTCTCCCGCATCGTGTCGGCCACCAAGGTCGACACGATCGTCCACACGTTCCTGGTCGTCGACAGCACCCAGACCAGCGGGCGGCGGCTGCACGAGATCAACGTCATCGGCACGATGAACCTGTTCGCGGCGGCGTCGACGCCGGGCAGCACCGTGCGCAACGTGGTGGTGAAGTCGTCGGCCCTCGTCTACGGCGCCACGGCGCGGGACCCGCGGTGGTTCACCGAGACGATGAGCCGCAAGCAGACGCCGAAGACCCGGATCGAGCGCAGCCTGCTCGAGGTCGAGGGCTACGTGCGCGACTTCGCCATCGACAACCCCCACGTCGAGGTCACCCTGCTGCGCTACTGCAACGTGCTGGGACCCAAGCTGTCGACGCCGTTCAGCAAGGCCCTCCGCCTCCCGGCGGTGCCGTCGGTTTTCGGCTTCGACCCGCTGTTCCAGCTGGTGCACGAGGACGACGTGGTGCGGTCGCTCCTGTTCGCCATCGGCGAGGGCCGCTCGGGCATCTACAACGTGGCCGGCGACGGCCTCCTGCCGTGGAGCGAGATGGCCCGCATCTGCGGCAAGGCCACCATCCCGCTGCCGTTCGTGGGCACCAACCTGGCGGCCGAGCCGCTGCGCCGCTTCGGCGTCGACATCCCCCCGGAGCTCCTCGACCTGCTCCGCTACGGCCGCGGCATCGACAACCGCCGCCTCCAGGAGGCCGGCTTCCACTACCGGTACACCTCGGCCGGAGCGGTCCAGGCCTACGTCGAGGCGCTGCGCCTCCGGGGCACCGTG
>DASVEC010000092.1:0-5340 GCA_036380755.1 Iamia sp.
GTCCCGGGTGGACCGTCCGGGGCGTGATCGGCCATCTGGTCGGCACGGTGGAGGATGCCCTGGCCGGGCGGATCACCGGGCCGCCGTCGGAGGACGTCACCGCCGTCCAGGTCGCCCGGCACGCGGCCGACCCCGGAGCCGACCTCCTGGCCCGGTGGGCCGAGCTGGCGCCGCCCTTCGAGGAGGTCGTCACCGCCGGCGAGATCTGGCCCGCGGTGCTCGACGTGGTGTCCCACGAGCACGACGTGCGTCACGCCCTCGACCGGCCCGGCAGCCGCGACGACGGTGTGGTCCTCGCCGGTGCCGCCGCCCTCGTGTCCCGCGTCGAGGCGCCCTGGAACCTCGAGGTCGCCCTGGCCGAGGGCCCGACCCTGCGGTCCGCCCCGGCGGCGGGGCCGACCTACCGCCTCCGGGCCCCGGCCTTCGAGGTCGTCCGGCTCCGCCTCGGGCGCCGCTCCCGCGCCGAGGTGCGGGCGCTCGACTGGGACCCGATCCCGCCCCCGGACCTGGCTCCGCTCTTCGTCTTCGGCCCCCGCCCCACCCCCCTGCGCGAGACCTGACCGCTAATCGCCGACGAAGCCGAGGGGGAGGGGCGGGAGCTCGGACGGGGGCGGCAGGGGGTCGAGCTCGAAGATCCGGACCATGCGGCTGCCCCGGCCGATGACTGCGACCTCGCGCAGGCCGGGCGGGGTGGGCTCGAGGAACAGCGGCTCGTAGAGCTGGGCCCGGCGGGTCCGGATCGTCCGCTCGTCGGCGACGATGTAGTGGACGCCGCGGGCGCGGGCGAAGGTCATCATGGCGTCGTAGCCGGCGGCCGGGAGGGCCACCACGGGGCGCCGGCCGTAGTACTGGACGTGGAACGACCGGGTCATGATCCGATCATCGGGGTCGGTGTTCTCCCGGAGCCACTGGCCCACGTAGGCGTGGTCGTCGCTCTCCCGGCGGGTGATCCCCGGCAGCATCGGCCACGACTCGGCCACGTAGGACACGCCCGTCCACAGCACCACGGCGACGGCCAGGGCCCACGGCCAGCGCGCGGGTAGTCGCCGGTACCACGACACGATCCCGCCGGCCGAGAAGGCGGCGATCACCACCGTGGTCATGACGACGTAGCGGGGCTGGGTGAAGAAGAAGAGACAGGTCGCGACGGGCAGCGCGCCGATGGTCAACGTGAGCCAGACGGCCGAGCGCCGGCGGGCCTTGATGGCGGCGGCCGCGGCGGCGAGCAGGAGCGGCAGCGGCACCTGGGCGACCCGTCGGTCCGACCCGGGCACGAGGTAGATGTCGGCCATCTCCAGCACGTTGACCTTGAAGATGCCGAGCCAGGCGCGGGGGTGCTGGCGGGCCAGCGACGTCAGCGAGGTGGTGTCGTTGGCGAAGTCGGTGCCGGACTCGTCGATGGCGTAGAGGATCTGGTCCCGCCACTCGCGGTCGTCCTCGGCGACCGCCCGCCAGGCCTCCACCGAGACGTCCTGGCTCTTCGACGTGGGCGACCACGAGCCGGTGTTGCTGTGGAGGTAGACGAGGTAGGGCGCGACCAGGAGGGCCAGCCCGAGACCGAAGGCCATGGCCGCCGACGGGTCGAGGCCTCGCTCGCGCCGTCGGAACCCGTCGACGAGCAGGGCTGCGCCCATGACCAGGGCGGGGAGAAGGGCCTCGGGCCGGGCCAGGTAGGCCAGACCCGCCAGGGCGCCGGCGCCCACCAGCGGTCCGAGCCCTCGGCGCCCGCCGCCGGCCGAGCTCGGCGGACCGAGCACCAGGACGAGCGCGGCGATCAGCAGTGCCGCGGTGATGCCCTCGGACCCCGACCCGCGACGGACCAGCATCGGGCCCAGACCCGACAGCGCCCCGCCGATCCAGGCCGCGGTCACGGTGACGTCGTCGTCGTCCCACAGCCGGCGGGCCAGGGCGGTGACGGCGGCGACGAGGGCCAGCCCGGTCAGCACCTCCCACACCTTCACCGCCGCCAGCGGGGTGCCGAAGACCTCGAGCAGGAAGCCGAGGGCCGTCGGCACCAGCGGCGGGAAGTGGAGCTCGGGCCCACCGAAGCGGGTGAAGCCGTTCCCCTCGAAGAGGTTGCGGCCCGACTCGAGGTACACGAGCGTGTCGACGGCGGGCACCACGTCGCCCGCGGCCACCAGCACCTGGAGCGCCACGGCGGCGATGCCGGGGAGGATGAGCCGGCGACGGAGACGGCGCCATCCGCCGTGGGGTGGGCCGTCGGGGTCGTCCGGACCGCTGCCGAGCGGCCGGGGCGAGGGGTTGGTCGTCGCGGTCATGGGCTGACGTCCGGGCCGTGACGCCCTGACCGCCGCACGTTAGGGATGCACGGCGCGCAGTGCACGGCCGCCATCCCGGTTGTCTTCGACCGTTCTCACCGTCGACTCCCTCCGTTCACACCGACGGGTGAACCCCCGGAAGCGTAGGCGCGCCGGGTCGGACCTCGGCCACCGGCCGCGCCTGCGAAGGTGGGCGGCGTGGCCGTCGGTCGCTTCGCTCCCAGCCCCAGCGGGCCCCTGCACCTCGGCAACCTCCGCACCGCGCTGCTGGCGTGGTGGGCGGCGCGGGGCGCCGGCAGCCCGTTCCTGCTGCGGGTCGAGGACCTCGACCCCTCGTCGCGTCCCGAGCACGAGGCCGGCCATCTCGCCGACCTGCGGGCGCTGGGCCTCGACTGGGACGGGCCGCCCGTCCGCCAGTCCGAGCGGCGCGACCTCTACACCGACGCCCTGGACCGGCTGGTCGCGGCCGGGCTGACCTACCCCTGCTACTGCACCCGGCGCGAGATCCGGGAGGCGGTCCGCGCCCCCCATGCGCCGCCCGACGCCTACCCCGGCACCTGCCGCCGGCTGACGGAGCCCGAGCGCCGGGCCCGCGAGGCCGACGGCCGGCCCCCGGCCCTGCGGTTGCGGTCTCCCGGCGAGGAGGTGGTGGTCGTCGATGCCCTCCACGGTCAGGTGCGGGGCCTGGTCGACGACGTCGTGCTCCGGCGCAACGACGGCCTGCCCGCCTACAACCTGGTCGTGGTGGTCGACGACGCCGCCCAGGGGATCGAGGAGGTGGTGCGGGGCGACGACCTGCTCCCGTCCACGCCCCGCCAGGCGCACCTGGCCGGGGTGCTGGGGCTGGACCTGCCCGCCTACCTCCACGTGCCCCTCGTCCTGGGGCCCGACGGCGCCCGCTTGGCCAAGCGGCACGGCGCCGTCACCCTGGCCGACGCCGTCGCCGGTGGGGTCGCGCCCGCGGTGGTCCGCGCCCGGCTGGCCGCATCGGTGGGGCTACCCGACCCGGGGGCGGATCCGCCGCCCCTCGTCCGCACCGACCTGCCGACGACGGCGACGGTGTGGGATGGGTCGTGGGTGGTGCCCTGAGGCCGAGGTCCGCCGGCGGGAGGGGATCGGTAGCGTTGGAGCCGGTGCCGAAGACGATCCGTCCGTTCCGCCCCCGTCACCCGCGACACCGCCTGTACGTCGGCGCCCTCGTCGTCGTGGTCGGCGCCGTGGTCGTGGCGATCGTGGCCCGCGACGGATCCGACGAGATCGCCACCACCGTCGCCGCCTCGCCGGCGGAGGTCCGCGGGGCCGAGCTCGAGGGCTCGTGGGCCACCACGACGACGAGCACGACCACGACGACGATGCCGGTCACGCCGGCCGACGACGGGCTGGCCATCGCCCCGCCGCTGGCCCGGCCCTACGCCGATGACTTCCTCGTGGCCGACGCCACCGGCGCCGGCGTCCCGCTGTTCAAGGAGCCGAACGTGCCCGTGCCCAGCGGCCGGGTCATGGAGAACCCGACGTGGGAGGGCCTGCACCTCACCTTCCTGGTGCGCGAGCGCACCGCCGAGTGGCTCCACGTCCAGCTCATGTCCCGGCCCAACTCGGCCCTGGCCTGGATCCGGCGCGCGGACGTGACCCTGCGGCGGGTCCAGCACCACATCCTCATCGAGCGCGAGGCCCGCCGGCTCACCGTCTTCGCCGGCGAGGAGCAGATGTTCCAGGCCTCGGTGGCGACCGGGAAGGCGTCGTCGCCCACACCGCTCGGCACCTTCTTCGTCGACGGCGTCGTGCGTCTCTCGCCCCCCCACAAGTCCTACGGCACGGGCCAGCTGAGCTTCACCGGGTTCTCCGAGGTGTACGAGAGCTTCGGAGGCGGCGTCGGCCAGGTCGCCATGCACGGCACCCAGAACCCCGCCCTGATCGGCACGCCGGCGAGCAACGGCTGCGTCCGCATGACCAACGCCGACATCGACCTGATCACCACCATGGCGCCCACCGGCACCCCGGTGGAGGTCGTCGCCTGAGCCAATAGGGTCGAGGTCCACCACAGCAGGAGGTGCCCCATGGGGCTCCTGGACCGGTTCAAGAAGAGCGGCGCGATCGACAAGGTCACCGATGCGATCGCCGGCAACGCCGGCAAGGTCGACGCCGGCATCGACAAGGCCGCCCACCTCGTCGACGACAAGACCAAGCACAAGCACTCCGACAAGATCGGCAAGGTCTCCGGCGCGGCCAAGAAGGGCGTCGACAAGGTCGAGGAGCAGGCCCAGAAGCAGAAGCAGAAGGGTCGCTGAAGGCCGTCAGGCCAGCAGCCGGTACTCCGGGTTCAGCAGCACGAGGCGTCCGTGGGCCCGGCGGGCCATCCCCACGACCTCGACCGGGCGGCCGGGGTCGAGCCCGCCGAGGCGGGTGCGCCCGGTGAAGACGACGACGGCCTGACCGGAGCCGTCGTCCAGGGTGACCTCCAGGGCCCGGGCGTCGGCGCGAGGCACGACCTGGAGGCCGGACACCTCGCCCCGGATGCGGACGGCGCCGCGATCGGGAGCGTCGGCGATCCGGGTGGTGTCGGTCGAGGCGAACCGAGCCTGCAGGGCGTCGGCGTGGAGATCGTCGGTGGTGCGGGCGAGCGAGCGACGGAGGCGGGCGAGCATCGTCGATCAGCCCAGGAGGACCTGGACGACCTCGGGTTCGACGTCGTCGGTGGTGAGCACGACGACCTCGTCGCCGGCGTGGAGGACGGTGTCGCCGCGCGGCACGACGACCCGGCCCTCGCGCAAGACGGCCACCACCGTGCAGGTGCGGGGCAGGGGGAGCTGGGCCAGGTCCTGGCCGACCGAGGGCGAGTCCTCGGTGAGGGTCGCCTCCGACAGCCGGGCCTTGCCGCCCTCGAGCGACAGCAGCCGGACCAGCGTCCCCACCGACACCGCCTCCTCGACCAGCGCCGTGAGGAGGTGGGGTGTCGACACCGACACGTCGACGCCCCACGTCTCGGAGAACATCCACTCGTTGCGAGGGTTGTTGACGCGGGCGACGACCCGGGGCACGGCGAACTCCTGCTTGGCCAGCA
>DASVEC010000093.1:0-2350 GCA_036380755.1 Iamia sp.
GTGCTGTCCGTGCTCGCCTACATCGCGTTCCGGGCGATCGGCCGCACCAACTTCGGGCTGGCCATGCAGGGGGTGCGCGACGACCCCATACGGATGAGCTCGCTCGGCTTCAACGTGGCCCTGCACCGGACGCTGGCCTTCACCCTGGGTGGCCTGGTCGCGGGCGTCGCCGGGCTGCTCAACGTCTGGTGGCGCAAGCAGATCGACCCGGCATCGATCAACATCACCCCCACGCTGGCGATCCTGATCATCGCCGTCATCGGCGGTATCTCGTACTTCGAGGGCGCGTGGCTCGGCGCTCTCGTCTATGTCCTGCTCAACACCTACACCAAGTCGATTCCGCTGATCGACCAGATCGGGCTGACGCCCGACCGGTTCAACACCGTCATCGGCCTGATGGTGCTGCTGATCATGGTGCTCTCGCCTGAGGGACTGGCTGGGATACTCGAGCGCCTCAGTCGGGGCAGAGGGCTCGGAAAGCCCACCCAGCACTCGGTCGAGCCACCGACGACGTCCACGAGCCCGGCTCGGACGGGCCCGGGATGACTGCAGTGAGAGAGAACGGTCCGGTCGCCACGGGGCGGCACGACGAAGCGCGGAGCGACCGTCGCCCCGCCAGCAAGGCGAAAGGAACACACCGCATGAGAAGTCGATCACGAAAGTCGAGGTGGGTGCTCCCTGCCACCGCCGTGTCGGTCATCGCCCTGGTGGCCGCCGGGTGCGGCGGCTCGGACGACGAATCGTCGGACTCGAGTGGAGGCTCGGGCGGCGGGGGTGGAGGCGGCGCGCCAGGTGCCACCGAGGAGAGTGGTGTCAAGCTCGGCGTCCTGGGTGAGTGCGAGGGGCCCTTCGGCGGCTTCCACGAGGACACCGTTGCCGGTGTGGCCCTCGCCCTGTCGAACATGGCCGGCGCGAAGGTGGAGTCCAAGACCAGCGCGCTCGACGGCTGGACGGGGGCGACCGTCAACGGGACTCCCATCGAGCTCGTCGGCATCGGCTGCGGCGACGACACCGCCGACACCATCTCGGAAGAGATCCGTCAGCTGGTCGAGCAGGAGGGGGCCAACGTCGTGATCGGTCCGCTCTCGGGGGACGAGGGCATCGCCGTCGCGGAGTACGCGAAGGCGAACCCCGAGCTGACCGTGCTGTCCGGCATCGCCGGCTCCCAGGAGCCGACCCTGCAGGTGCAGGCACCGAACTTCTTCCGGTTCCACGGCGACGGTGCCATCTGGAATGCCGGGATGGGCGACATCCTGCACAACGAGGAGGGCTGGGACACGGTCGCGGTCATCGCCGACGACTACAGCTTCGGCCACACCTCCGCCGCCGGGTTCATCGCCGACTTCTGCGGTGTCGGCGGAGACGTCACCACACGGGTCTTCCCGCCGTTGGGGACGACCGACTACTCGTCGTACATCCAGCAGCTGCCCAACCCCGACGAGGTGGACGGCTACTTCTGGGCCGTCGGCGGCACCGGGACGCAGGCGGCTCTGGAGGCGTTCGTCAACGCCAAGGGTGACCTGACCGGTGACCAGCACGCCGGCAACCTGTTCTTCAACCCCGACCTGGCACAGGCGCTCGGCACCGACATCGCCGGGGCCTACGTCGGCGGCTTCGCCGTGCTTCCCGGCGACGTTCAGACTCCGGAGATCCAGCAGTACCTCGCCAGCGCGGACAAGACCTGGAACACCCTGGCCAGCGGCATCACCGGTGGTGAGCCCGGCCCGCCCTCGGCGGCCGCCGGCTTCGGGTTCATGTACGGCTACTACTCGGCCGGCGTGGCGCTGGTCGAGGCGCTGGAGGAGACGGGCGGGGATCCGTCCCCCGACGCGCTGCAGCCGGCGCTCGCCGAGCTGGAGCTGGACCTGCCGTACGGCCCGATCAGCCTCGACGAGAACCGCAGCGGCATCGTGAACGTCGGTCTGTCGCAGCTGGTCGAGGAGAACGGCGAGATCGTGCAGGAGGCGGTGGCGATCATCCCCGAGGTGGACCAGACGTTCGGTGGCACCTTCAGCACCGACACGCCACCTCCGGGGCGCGAGTTCCCGCCCTGCGAGGAGGCTGACCTGCCGTGGGTCGGCGACGCCATCCCCGTGGTCGACGGTGAGCCGCAGGAGTAGTCGCTTCGACGGGATTCACTGACCACACCGAACGAGGAGGGCCATGGCACCGGACGCCACCGCGGCGGGCGGCATCGACGGCGGCCACCCCAGCACCGTCGTGCAGCTGAGCTCGATCACGGTGGCGTTCGGTGGCCTGCTGGCCCTGGGAGGCGTCGACCTCGATGTCGCCCGGGGCCAGCGCCTGGCCATCCTCGGTCCGAACGGGGCCGGCAAGACGACGTTGTTCA
>DASVEC010000094.1:0-5387 GCA_036380755.1 Iamia sp.
CGGCCTCCTCACCGCCTTCCAGTTCGGCCCCGTCCTCCTGCTGGGCGCCTGGGCCGGCAGCATCGCCGACCGCAGCGACAAGCGGAAGCTCCTCATCCGCATGCAGACGCTGGCCATGGTCCAGTCGCTGGCCTTCGCCGCCATCGTGTTCAGCGGTCACGCCACCGTCGGCATCATCTACGCCCTCGCCGCCGTCCAGGGCGTCATCACCGCCTTCGACAACCCGGCCCGCCGGGCCTTCGTGGTCGAGATGGTCCCCAAGGACATGGTCGCCAACGCGGTGAGCCTCAACAGCACGGTCATGACCGGCTCCCGCATCGTCGGGCCGGCCGCCGCCGGCCTGCTGGTGGTCACCGTCGGCTTCGGCTGGGCGTTCCTGGTCGACGGGCTCAGCTACATCGCGGTGATCTACGGCCTGCTGCTCATGCGCTCCGAGGAGCTCCACCCGTCGACCCCGACGGCCAAGGGCAAGGGCCAGGTCGTCGAGGGCCTGCGCTACGTCCGCTCGCAGCCCGACCTGTTCGTGCCGCTGGTGATGATGGCCGCCATCGGGACCTTCGCCTTCAACTTCCAGGTGACGATCCCCCTGCTGGTGACCGGGCCGCTCGGCGGCGGCGACGGCACCTTCACCATCCTGTTCTCGGTGCTCAGCCTGGGCTCGATGGCCGGTGCGCTGTGGACCGCCCGGCGCACGGAGGTCGACGGCCGCCAGATCATCGTGGCCGCCGCCGGGTTCGGCGTGACCATGCTGCTGCTCGCCCTCGCCCCCACCCTCTGGGCCAGCTTCCCGGCGGCGATCCTCCTCGGCATCGCCTCCATCGCCTTCATGACCACGTCGACGGCGATCGTCCAGATGCGGGCCGCCCCCGAGTACCGGGGCCGGGTGCTCGCCCTCCAGGCCATGGTGTTCCTGGGCAGCACGCCCATCGGCGGGCCCACCGTGGGCTTGATCATCGACAGCTTCGGCCCCCGGTCCGGCGTCGCCGTCGGCGGCCTGGCCTGCCTGGCCGCCGCCGCCTGGGGCCACCGGGCCTTGCGCCGACCGGACGAGCTCGTGGCCGTCGACGCCGACACCGCCGAGCAGCCCGCCCTGACCTTGACCGATTGACCCCGAACTCGGGGGAGTAAGCGCCCAGTTCTGGGCGTCTACTCCCCCGAGTTCGCCAGGGGGTCAGATGGCGGGCTCCGGCGGGAGGCCGAGGATCTTCTCGCCGAGGATGGTGCGCTGGACCTCGCCGGTGCCGCCGCCGATGGTGAGGGCCGGGGCGAACAGGTAGCCGAAGTGCCAGGTGGGGTCGGCGACACCGCACGGGCCCGACGTCGTGAGCAGGGCGTCGGTGCCGGCCAAGTCCTTGGCCAGGCCCATCACGGCCTGGCCGTGCTCGTCGGCCAGCACCTTGCGGATCGAGGCCTCGGGCCCCGGCGGCTCGCCCTTGATGGCGGCGGTGACGGTGCGCAGGCGGATCAGCCGCAGGATCTCGGACTCGATGTGGAGCCGCGCCAGCCGCTGGCGCAGGTGCGGGTCGGTGGTGCCGCCGGCGGCGCGCACGATGTCGAGCAGGTCCGACGCCTGGGGGCCCATGCCCCACAGGGCGCCACCCGACGAGAGCGAGACCCTCTCGTTGCCGAGGGTGACCTTGGCCAGGCCCCACCCCTGGTCGACCTCGCCCACCAGGTGGTCGGCCGGCAACCGCACCCCGTCGAGGAAGACCTCGTTGAACGTGTGCCCACCGGTCATCTCGATCAGCGGCCGGATCTCGATGCCCGGCGCCTCCATGTCGCACACGAAGTACGAGATGCCCTTCTGCTTGGACGCATCGGGGTTCGTCCGGGCGATCAGGATCCCCCACCGGGCGAACTGCGCCATCGACGTCCACACCTTCTGACCCTCGATCACCCACTCGTCGCCGTCACGGGTCGCCCTGGTCGACAGCCCCGCCAGGTCGCTGCCGGCGCCGGGCTCGCTGAAGAGCTGGCACCAGATCTCCTCGGCCGACAGGAGCTTCGGCAGCCAGCGGGCCTTCTGCTCCTCGGTGCCGGCGTGGAGCAACGTCGGGCCGGCCCAGCCGATGCCGATCACGTTCGCCGGCCGCCGCACCCCGGCCCGGCGCAGCTCCTCGTCGATCACGATCTGGTGGATGGGGTCGGCGTCGAGCCCGTAGGGCTTGGGCCAGTGCGGGGCGACGTAGCCGGCGGCGGCCATCTCGACCCCGGACGGCTTCGGGTGGTCGGCGAGCCACTCGCGCACCGCCAGGCGGCGCGGGTCGTCGTCGGGGGGGACGTCGAAGTCCACGTCAGGCCCCGGCCCGGAACCAGTCGACGGTGGCCTGGAGCCCGTCGCGCAGCGGCACCGCCCGGGCCTCCGGGAACAGCGAGCGGAGGAGGGAGTCGTCGGCCTGGCTGTCGCGCACGTCGCCGGCCCGGGTGGGCTGGTGGTCGCGCTCGACGGGGTGCCCCAGGACGTCCTCCAGCACGGTGATCAGCTCGAGGAGCGAGGTCCGCGTGCCGAAGGCCAGGTTGACGGGCCCGTCGTGGGCGACCTGCTGGGTCGCCGCCGCGGCCAGCACGCCGGCGACGGTGCCCACGAAGGTGAAGTCCCGGGTCTGGGAGCCGTCGCCGTGGATCGGGAGGGGCCGGCCGGCCAGGGCGGCGTCGACGAAGGCGGGCACGACCGCGGCGTAGGCGTGGCCCGCCGGCTGGAGCGGGCCGAAGACGTTGAAGAAGCGGAACGGCAGCACCTTCAGGCCGAACGAACGGGTCCAGGCCAGGGCGTAGGCCTCGGTCGCCAGCTTGGACACGGCGTAGGGGCTCACCGGCATGGTGGCCAGGCCCTCGTGCTTGGGCAGCGTCCGGTTGGCGCCGTAGACCGACGACGACGAGGCCACGACGACGTGGGGCACCTCGGCGGCGCGGGCGGCCTCCAGCACGGTGACGGTGCCGGTCGCGTTGACGGCGTGGGACGCCATGGGGTCGGCCAGCGAGCGGGGCACCGACGGCCGGGCGGCCAGGTGGACGATGCTGTCGGCCCCGGCCACCACGTCGGCCATCACGGCGGCATCGAGGATGCTGCCGACGACCAGGGTCGCCCCGACGCCCTCGAGGTTGGCCTCGAGACCCGTCGACAGGTCGTCGAGGGCGACGACCTCCTCGACCCCCGTGGCCACCAGCTGGCGGCACAGGTTGGCTCCGATGAACCCGGCTCCGCCGGTCACGACGACCTTCACCCGTGGGACCTTAAAGGCGCTCGACGTTGGGGCCCGAGTGGACGCCGCGGGTGTCGAGGATCCAGGGCGCGCCGGCGAGGGGGGCCAGGTCGAGGTCGTCGTGATCGACGAGGAGGACGGCCAGGTCGGCATCGGCCACGGCGCCCAGGTCGGCGGCGACCTCGGTGGCGTGGTCGAGGAGGAACTGCTCGTCGACGTGGGGATCGACGGCGACAACGTGGGCGCCGCGGGCCAGGAGCAGGTCGGCCAGGTGGACGGTGGGCGACTCGCGGGCGTCGCCCGTGTTCCGCTTGTAGGCGTAGCCGATCAGCACGATGGTCGAGCCCTTGATGCTCCGGTGCCGGTGGTTGAGGATCCGGTTGACCCGGCGCAGGACGTAGTCGGGCATGTGGCCGTTGACGTCGTTGGCCAGCTCGACGAAGCGGAACGGGGTGCCGAGCGACTGCTCGACCTTCCACGACAGGTAGCTCGGGTCGATCGGGAGGCAGTGGCCCCCGACGCCCGGGCCCGGCGTGAAGGGCATGAACCCGAAGGGCTTGGACGACGCCGCCCGGATCACCTCCCAGATGTCGACGTCGAGGTCGGCGGCGAACATCGCCAGCTCGTTGACCAGGGCGATGTTGACGTGGCGGAAGGTGTTCTCCAGCAGCTTGCACATCTCGGCCTCGCGCGGACCCGAGACGGGGACGGTCTGCTCGACGATGCGGTCGTAGAACCCCTTCACCGCGGCCAGCGAGGCCTCGCCCACCCCGGAGACGACCTTGGGCGTGGTCTCGAGGGTCCAGGTGGCGTTGCCGGGGTCGATCCGCTCGGGGCTGTACCCGAGGTGGAAGTCGACACCGGGCTCGAGGCCGGTGGCCTCCCGGAGCCGGGCGCCGACCAGCTCCTCGGTGGTGCCGGGGTAGGTCGTCGACTCCAGGACCACGGTGGCGCCGGGACGGAGGGCGCCGCCCACGACCAGGGTGGCCGCCTCCACGAAGCTGAGGTCGGGGAGACGGTCGGTGAGCGGTGTCGGCACGGTGATGACGGCGACGTCGAAGTCCTTGAGGTCGTGGACCTCCTGGCTGGGCAGGTACCGGCCCGAGGCCAGCGCCGCACCGAGCCGATCGTCGCCGACGTCCTCGACGTAGGACGTGCCCGCGGCCAGCTCCTCGACCCGCCGGCTGTCGACGTCGAAGCCGACCACGTCGTAGCCCACCTCGACGGCCCGCATGGCCAGCGGCAGGCCCACGTACCCCTGACCCATGACGACGAGCTTCTCCACTCCCGGATGCTACGCGCGCTGCGGTGCCCGACCCCGACCTCCCCGTATGCTCGGCCGATGGCTGAGAACGGATGGAACTTCGCCGAGGTCTGGGAGGTCATCGCCGAGCAGATCCCCGATGCCACGGCCCAGGTGCAGGGCGACCGCCGGTACACGTGGAGGCAGTTCGACGAGCGGGCCAACGGCATCGCCCACGCCCTCCTCGGCGCCGGCGTGGTCGAGCAGGACAAGGTGGCCCAGTACCTCTACAACGGGCCGGAGTACCTCGAGTCGGTGTACGGCGCGTGGAAGGCCGGCCTGGCCCCGCTGAACACCAACTACCGCTACGCCGACGACGAGCTCGTCTACCTGTGGGACAACGCCGACGCCGTGGCCGTGGTGTTCCACGGCTCGTTCGTCCCCACCATCGAGCGGATCCGCGACCGGGTCCCGCAGGTGCGCGTGTGGCTGTGGGTCGACGACGGCTCGGGCCCCTGCCCCGACTGGGCCACGCCCTACGAGGACGCCGCCGCCGGCCATCCCGAGCGGGTCGTGCCGGAGTGGGGTCGCAGCGGCGACCACCTCTACATGCTCTACACGGGGGGCACCACCGGCATGCCCAAGGGCGTGATGTGGCGTCAGGACGACCTTTTCCGCAACATCGTCGGCGCCTCCGTCGACCCCTCGTACCGGGAGGGCGAGCCCGACCTCGATGCGATCCGGGCCCGGGTCACCCAGCCCGGCATGGTCGGCCTCCCCGCCTGCCCACTGATGCACGGCACCGGCTGCTTCACCCAGCTGATCACGCTGTCGGGTGGCGGCTCGTGCGTCACCCTCGAGTCCCGCAACCTCGACGTCCCCGAGCTGCTCGACACGATCGACCGCGAGGGCGTCAACCTCATCGCCATCGTCGGCGACGC
>DASVEC010000095.1:0-3062 GCA_036380755.1 Iamia sp.
GGTCACGGCCGGGCCCATCCCCGCCGAAGCGGCTGCGCCGCCGGCTCATCCGACGCAGGCCGGGTGAAGGGGCTGCCGCCAGGCCGGCCGGACCGTCGTCTTGACAGGATGCGTGGATGAGCCCGGACGACACCTACACCCACGGCCACGCCGACAGCGTCCTGCGGTCGCACCGCTGGCGGACGGCCGAGAACTCGGCGCCGCACCTGCTGCCGTTGCTGCGGCCGGGGCTCGACGTCCTCGACGTCGGGTGCGGGCCGGGCACGATCACCGCCGACCTGGCGGCCCGGGTGGCGCCGGGCCGGGTCGTGGGGATGGACCGCTCCCCCGAGGTGGTGGCGGCGGCCACGGCCGACCACGCCGGGGTCGCCGGCCTGTCGTTCGAGGTCGGCGACGTCTACGCCCTGTCCGCGGCCGACGCGGCCTACGACGTGGTCCACGCCCACCAGGTCGTCCAGCACCTGTCCGACCCGGTGGCGGCCCTGCGGGAGATGCGCCGGGTCGTGCGCCCCGACGGGGTGGTGGCGGTGCGGGAGTCCGACTACGCCGCCTTCACCTGGGACCCGCCCGATCCCCTGCTCGACCGGTGGCTCGACGTCTACCGGGCCGTCGCCCGGGGCAACGACGCCGACCCCGACGCCGGGCGCCGGCTCAAGGGCTGGGCCCTCGCCGCCGGCTTCGGCTCGGTCTCGGTCGGCTGCACCGTCTGGACCTTCTCCACCCCCGACGAGCGGGCCTGGTGGGGCGGGCTGTGGGCCGACCGGGTCACGGGCACGGCGCTCGCCGACCAGGCCGTCGCCGGTGGCCACGCCACCCGGGACGAGCTGGCCTCGATGGCGTCGGCCTTCCACCGCTGGGCCGCCGACGACACCGCCGTCTTCATCGTCCCCAGCGTCGAGATCCTCGCCCGGCCGTAGCTAGTCGTAGGTCGCCTCGAGGGTCCAGGCGCCGTCCTCCAGGGTGAGGAGGTGGGCGGTGCCGTCGTCCAGCACGACCTGGACGCGGGCCCGGCGGCGGGCCCGGTCCGGGTCCCACCACTGCTCGACGACGGGCCAGGGGCCGGCCCAGCCCACGACCGGGTGCCGGCCCAGACGGGCGGGGGCGGCGCTGACGAGGCCCCGGCCGCTGACCCGCACCGGCCGGCCCTCGTCGTCGAGGAGGTCGACGGGGGCGGGGTCGGCGTGGACCAGCGTCGGCGACGGCGGGGGCAGCCGGCCGGGCCAGGGGCCGGCCAGGTCGGGGCGGACCAGGGTGCGGTCGCCGGTGAGGTCGACCGACGCCGCCGGCAGGGTTGCCACCCGGTCGCCGGGACCCCGGCCGCCGACCACCTCGGGGACGGTGACGGCGTCGGTGCCGAGGAGGGCGCCCACCCGGGCCAGGGCGCGGGCGGCACCCTCGTCGAGCCGGGTCTCGCCGCCCCAGAAGCCCAGCTGGCGGCCACGGGCCGGGACGACCTCCTCGGGGTCGAGGACGAGACGGGTGATGCCGGCGCTGGGCCGGTCGGCGATCGGTCCGGTGAGCCAGCCGTCGAGCTGCCAGCGGGCCCGCTCGGCCACCGCGGCGGCGCCGAGCCCGCCCTCGTGGCGCCACGAGCGGCGCCGGGTCTCGCCGTGATCGGTCTCGACCTCGATCCCCAGACGGAGGCAGGCCAGGCCGTCCCGGCCGAGGTGGGCGTGGAGCTCGTCGGCCAGGGCCACGGCCTGGAAGGCGAGCAGGTCGACCCGCTCGACCGGCGGATCCAGCTCGGCCGTCACCGCCAGCTCGGGGGCGGGCCGGCGGGTGGCCAGCGGGCGGGGGTCGAGACCGCGGGCCAGCCGGTGGAGCAGGGTGCCGGTGTCGCCGAAGCGGCCCAGGACGTCGGTGGGCTCGAGGGTGGCCACCGCGCCGAGGGTGCGGAGCCCGAGCCGGCGGAGCACGTCGGCCACGTCCTCGGCCTCGGGGGTGCCGAGGTGGGCGGCGGCGGCCTCGACCGGCCAAGGGGCGAGGTAGGCCGCGGCCCCGCCCGGGGGGACGACGATGACGGCCCCGGCGGGGGACGGTTCGACGGGCCGAGGGGGGGTCCCGGGGTCGGGGCGGGGGCCCCACTTGGGCGGAGGGGTGACGACCTCGGAGGGCTCGGTGGGGTCGCCGGGGCCGAGGGAGCGACCCGGAGGGCCGGGCCGGGAGGCGCAGGCGGCGGTGAAGGTCCCGTCGCCGATGCCGACCCGCACCGGGCCCGGGGTGGGCAGGGCCAGGGTCAGGACCTCGACGACCGCCTCGCCGAGGGCGGCGTCGCCGCCGTGGAAGCGGGAGGGGCCGAGGGTCCCGAAGGCGACCGTCCCCGGCTGGGTGACCTCGACCCGGGGGGTCACGGCCTCCAGCACCCCGACGAGGGGCTCGAACACCCGGGCGTCGCGGGCGGGGTCGGCGGCGACGAGGACGGCGTCGGGGCAGCGGCGCTGGGCCTCCCGCCGGCGGAGGCCGACGGCCGCCCCGGCGGCCCGGGCCGCGGCCGAGGCGGCCACGACCCGGTTGGCCTGGATGACCAGCACCTGCTCGTCGGGGGTGTGCCCGGCCGCCAGCACCGCCCAGTCCGGGATCCGCGCCACGACCGACCGCTCCCCCCGCTCCTCGGCCCGGCGCCCCCGCCGCCTCCTCCGGTTCACCGCGACGCACCCCAACCAAGAATGCGTTCCTGGTTGCCAGAGGTCGCGAAAACGCGACCGATCCCAACCAAGAACCGCTTCTTGGTTGCTGGGTGTCGCGGCCGAGGCGTTCTTGGTTGCCAGAGGTCGCGAAAACGCGACCGATCCCAACCAAGAACTCCGCCGCGACCGATCGCAACCAGGTACGGGTTCCTGGTGGTGGTCAGGCGTCGCGTAGCCGTGGGGTCAGCCGGCATCGGCCCAGGCCACGGGTTCGGCGGGGTGGTCGACGGGGGTCTCGACGGGGGCGTCGGTGGGGGCGTCGGTGGGTCGGCGCTCGACCACGGGGGCGGGGGCGCCGGTGGCCCCGGGCAGCCAGAGCTCGGCCCGGCGGGGACGGGCGGCCCGGCCCCGACCGGTGGCCTCGACCACGACCCG
>DASVEC010000096.1:0-15706 GCA_036380755.1 Iamia sp.
GCGGCCCCGCCCACCCTCCCTTCACACCTTGTCCGATCCCCCGGATCGCGCCGGCACCCGGTCTCTCCCGAGCGCTGGCGTCCCCCCGGTCGGGTGGGCGGCGAACCTGCCCCACATGTCCGTCGCCCACCCACCGGCCCCCTCGTCGGAGCCCGCCCGGAGCACCCTCCCGGGCGGGCTCTGCCGTCCCGGCACCCGTCTTCGGCGCCGCCGCGATCACCTCTGAGGCGTCAGACCCCGACGACCTGGGGAGGATCGGTGTCATGCGTGTCGAAAGACGCTCCCGTGCCCGCCGCAGCTGAGGTGGAGATCCTCAAGGTCTCCACCAAGTCGAACCCCAACTCCGTCGCTGGAGCCATCGCCGGCGCCATCCGCCACTCCGGTGCGGTGGTCATCCAGGTGGTCGGTGCTGGAGCCCTCAACCAAGCCACCAAGGCATCGGTGATCGCCCGCGGGATCCTCTCCGCCGGAGGTCTCGACATCGTGGTGACGCCCTCGTTCGCCGACATCGAGATCGACGGCGAGCAGCGCACCGCTCTGCGGCTCCGTCTCGAGGACCGCGAACGACGCCTGATCAGCCCCGACGACCCCGGCCGCCCCCCACGCCGCGACGACCCCCCCGCCTGGTAGCCGCCCGCGGCCTCGAAGACTCCGCGCGACCTGGGTTGGACGATCCGGCCGGCCGTAGGTTGGAGGCCATGGCCGAGGTGACCGTCACCGAGACCGATGGAGGCTGGACCTTCCGGTTTGCCGACGGCCGGATCACCCAGCTGCGGGTCGATCACGGGCTCAGCCTCGTGCTGGCCGGTGGGGCGCTGATCGTGCTCGAGGCGGCGTTCACCCTGACCCGTCCCGACGGGACGTCGGAGCTCGTGCCCCCGGGCGACGTGGTCCACGAGGTGGGTGCCGCCCTCCCGCTCTTCGACCGGGTCGTGAGCGAGGCGCACGCCCCGCGGGAGGGCGGCCTGCGGGTCGAGCTGGTCGACGGCCATGTCCTCCTCGTGGCCGAGGCCCATCCCCAGTGGGAGACCTGGCAGCTGGTCGCACCGGATGGTGAGCAGTGGGTTGGCGCCCCTGGCGGTGGCGTCACCTGGTACCCACCGGGGCAGACAACGGGGGTGATGCGGCCCGGGTCGTAGGCTTGCCGAGCCATGTCGCCCGTCGACCCCACCGTCGATCCTGCTGCTGATCCCGTCCCGCGCCGCTACCTGGTGCGGACGTTCGGGTGTCAGATGAACGAGCACGACTCGGAGCGGATCGCCGGCCAGATGGAGGCCGACGGCTACACCCCGGCCGACAGCGAGGACGACGCCGACGTCATCGTCCTCAACACGTGCTGCATCCGGGAGAACGCCGACAACAAGCTGTACGGCACGCTCGGGCACCTGAAGTCGCGCAAGGACGCCCGCCCCGACCTGCAGATCGTGGTCGGCGGGTGCCTGGCCCAGAAGGATCGCGACCAGGTCCGGGCCCGGGCCCCGTACGTCGACGTCGTGCTGGGCACCCACAACGTCCACCGGGCGTCGGAGCTGGTCGAGCGGGCCCGCATCGAGGGGCCGATCACCGAGATCCTCGATGCCGCCGTGGCCGACGACGCCACCATGTTCCCGTCCGCCCTGCCGGTGCGGCGCGACCACGGCCACCGGGCCTGGGTCACGATCCAGGTCGGGTGTGACAACAGCTGCGCCTTCTGCATCGTCCCCGCCGTGCGGGGCGCCGAGATGAGCCGTCCCTTCGCCGCCCTGGTCGACGAGGTGCACCGGCTGGCCACCGAGGGCGTCACCGAGATCACCCTGCTGGGCCAGAACGTCAACTCCTACGGCCGCGACATCACGCTGGCCGCCCGGCGCGACGACGGCGTCACGCGGGTCCGGCCGCTGTTCGCCGACCTGCTGCGGGCCGCCGGTGGGGTCGACGGCATCCGCCGGGTGCGCTTCACCAGCCCCCACCCCAAGGACCTCCGCCCCGAGACGATCGCGGCGATGGCCGAGGTCCCGGCGGTGATGCCCCACCTGCACCTGCCGCTGCAGTCGGGCAGCGACCGGATCCTGGCCGCCATGCACCGGGGCTACACGGCCGAGCGCTACCTCGAGCGGCTGGCCGCGGCGCGTGCCGCGGTCGACGACCTGGCGGTGACCACCGACATCATCGTGGGCTTCCCGGGCGAGACCGACGACGACTTCGTCCGCACCCTCGAGGTGGCGGCGGAGGCCGACTACGACTCGGCCTACACCTTCATCTACTCGTCCCGCCCCGGCACCGAGGCGGCCACCATGGCCGACCAGGAGGTCCCGGCCGACGTGGTGGCCGAGCGCTTCGAGCGGCTGCGGGTCGTGGTCGAGCGCACCGCGGTGGCCCGCCACCGGGATCGGGTGGGTCGGGTCGAGGAGGTCGCCGTCGAGGGCCCGTCCCGGAAGGACCCGTCGGTGCTCACCGGGCGGACGGGCCAGAACAAGCTGGTGCACTTCGCCTCGCCCACCCCGCTGCGGGTCGGCACCTACGCCACGGTGCGGATCACCGACGCGGCGGCACACCACCTGCGGGGCGAGCTGGTCGACCTGGTCGCGCCGGCGACCCACCGCACCCGCATCCCCGTCGCCTCGGTCTGACCGGTGCGGTCGTGAGGCGCGGCCCGTGGCCGACCGGGCGGGTCGTCGTCGTCGTGGCCGCCGTCTTCTCCCTGCCCCTGCTGGTCGTCGGCGGGTTCTTCGTGGGCGCCGCCCTCGGCTGCACGGCCGAGACCTACGGCGGCCTGGCCGGGGAGGAGAACGACCCCTGTCGCGACGCCGCCCCGGCGATGCTGCTCGGCGTCGTCGCCGGCGGCGCGGTCTGGCTCGGACTCGTCCTCCTGACGATCTGGTGGGCCGATCGCGCCGGCGCCGGGGGCGACGACGACCCAGAGGGTCAGGCGGCGCTGGTGTCGCCGGCGGCCTCGCCGAAGACGAGCGGGTAGACGACGCCGGCCAGCGCACCGCCCGCCAGTGGGGCCACGATGAACAGCCACAGCTGCTCGAGCCAGGTGCCGCCCACGAAGAGGGCGGGGCCGATCGACCGGGCCGGGTTCACCGAGGTGTTGGTGACCGGGATCGAGATGAGGTGGATCAGCGTGAGGGCCAGCCCGATGGCGATGCCGGCCAGGGCCGGGTGGGCCCGGCGGTCGGTGGCCCCCAGGATGACCATGAGGAACACGAAGGTCAGCACCACCTCGGTGACGATGGCGGCGAGGAGGCTGTAGCCCTCGGGCGAGCCGTCGGACCCGAAGCCGTTGGCGGCGAGGAAGTTGCCGTCGGAGGCGAAGTCGGGCCGGCCGTTGACGATCACCAGCAGCACGGCGGCGGCGATCACGGCGCCGAGGACCTGGGCGGCCATGTAGGGCAGGGCGTCCCGGGCGGCGAAGCGCCGGGCCACGACCTGGCCGAGGGTCACGGCCGGGTTGAAGTGCCCGCCCGAGATGTGGCCCAGGGCGTAGGCCCCGGTGACCACGGTGAGCCCGAAGGCCAGCGCCACGCCGAGGAAGCCGACCTCGTGGCCGGCGAGCACGGCGGTGCCGCAGCCCCCGAGGACGAGCCAGAAGGTGCCGAGGAGCTCGGCGCCCAGACGACGGGGAAGGTCCGGTTGCACGTCCACCTCCGGGGGATGGGGGTCGGGGTGGCCGGGCGTGAGACGTGCAGGGCCCGGTCGAGCGGGAACCTACCTCCCGCCGTCAGGCGCTGCCGCGGATGCCCCGCGCCCGGCGACCCCCGAACCGGTGATCAGATCGGACGGGAAACCGTCCGATCTGATCACCGGTACGAGAGGAACGCATCATGGAGCGGTGGCCGCCGCTCCCTCCGTCCCCGTGCCCGGACCCGCCGTGGCGCTGGTGGGGACGACGGCGTCGGGCAAGTCCGCCCTCGCCCTGGCGGCGGCCCGGGAGCTGCCCGACGTCGAGCTGGTGAGCATCGACTCGATGCAGGTCTACCGGGGCATGGACATCGGGACGGCCTCGCCCACGCCGGCCGAGCGGGCCGAGGTCCGCCACCACCTGGTCGACGTCGCCGACCCGTGGGAGGAGTGGTCGCTGGCCCGCTTCCAGACCACCGCAGCCGAGGCCCTGGCCGACATCGCCGCCCGGGGCCGGCGGGCGGTGCTCGTCGGCGGGACCGGGCTCTACCTGCGGGCGGTGATCGACGGCCTCGACATCCCCGGCCAGCACCCCGACGTCCGGGCCGAGCTGGAGACCGAGCCCGACACGCGGGCCCTCCACCGCCGGCTGGCCGACCTCGACCCCCTGGCGGCCTCCCGCATGGAGCCGGACAACCGCCGGCGCGTCGTGCGCGCCCTCGAGGTCACCGTGGGCAGCGGCCGGCCGTTCTCGTCCTACGGGCCGGGCCTGGAGGTCCACCCCGAGACGGTGCCGCAGGTCGGCATCCGGCTCCCCGCCGAGGTGGTGGCGGCCCGCATCGAGACCCGCTACCACGCCCAGCTCGAGGCCGGCTTCCTGGCCGAGGTCGACGCCCTGCTGGCGCTCGACCGGCCCCTCGGCCGCACGGCGGCGCAGGCGCTCGGCTACCGCGAGCTGATCGCCCACCGCCGGGGCGAGACGACGCTCGACGAGGCCCTCGACGAGGCCGTCCGCCGCACCCGCCGCTTCGCCCGGCGCCAGCGGGCCTGGTTCCGCCGCGACCCCCGTATCACCTGGTTCGACGCCGAGGAGGACCCCGGCGAGGTGGCCGACGCCCTGGTCGCCCATCTCGCTCGTGCCCTCGACCCCTGAGGCGCCATGGTGGTGGGGTGGAGCTGAAGATGGTGGAGCAGGCGTGGGGCGACGAGCCGGGAGCGGCGCTCGTCGCGGCCTACATGGCAGAGCTCGACGAGCGCTACGACCCCTGGGAGCGCGACGACGACCCGCCGCCGGAGGCCATGCACGTCCCGGGGGCCCGACCCGCGCCCGCGGCCGCCCCGTCGACCGACCCGGTGTGGGAGATCGATCCCGACGACCTGCTCCGGCCCCGCGGTGCCTTCGTGGTGGCCCACCTCGACGGCATCGCCGTGGCTTGCGGGGCCCTGCGCCCGCTGCCCGGCGGCGACCCCTCGATCGCCGAGGTCAAGCGCATGTACACCGCCCCCGCGGCCCGGGGCCGGGGCGTGGCGCGAGCCCTGCTGCGCCGGCTCGTCGCCATCGCCGGCGAGCTCGGCTACGCCCAGGTCGTGCTGGAGACGGGCACCCGCCAGCCCGAGGCCATGGCCCTCTACGGGGCCGAGGGGTGGGCGCCCCTGGCGCCCTACGGCCAGTACTGCGGCGCGCACCTGTCGCGCTGCTTCGTCCTCGACCTCTGACGGCAGATCCGAAAGAGGAGGGGAACGCCGGCCGGTGCTGCGAGACTGGGCGCCCATGACGTTCCGCCTCACCAAGCACCACGGGCTCGGCAACGACTTCCTCGTGCTGCTCGGCACCGGGGCGGAGCTCGCCGGCATCGGGCCCGACCACGCCGTCCGCTGGTGCGACCGGCACACGGGCATCGGCGCCGACGGCCTCCTGCTCGGGGTGACCGACCACCCGGACGCCGATCTGGCCATGACCCTCTACAACGCCGACGGCAGCCGGGCCGAGATGAGCGGCAACGGGATCCGCTGCCTGGCCCAGGCCGAGGTCGACCGGCGCGGGGTCGCCGAGGCCGAGCTCCGCATCGCCACCGACGGCGGCCCCCGCACCGTCTCGGTCCGCCCGGGCCCCGACCCCGCCACCGTCATCGCGGCCGTCGACATGGGGCCGGCGCTCGCCGGGCCCGTCGCCGACCGCCCCCCGGCCGATGCCGTCGACGACCCGGTGGCCCTGGCGGCCGAGCCGCAGAGCTCCGCCACCGTCGACCTGGGCAACCCCCACCTCGTGCTGCTGGTCGACGACCCGGCCAAGGTCGACGTCCACCGGGCCGGGCCGCACTGGGAGGCCGGCTACGACGCCGGGATCAACGTCCACGCCATCGCCCCCACGCCCGGCGCCGCCGACGAGCTCACCATGGCGATCTGGGAGCGGGGCGCGGGCGCCACGATGGCCTGTGGCACCGGGGCCACCGCCGCCGTCCACGCCGCCCACGCGTGGGGCCTGGTCGGCACCCGGGCCACGGTCCACATGCCCGGCGGCGACGTCGAGGTCGAGGTCGGCGAGCGGATGACGCTCCACGGACCGTCGGTCCGCATCGCCACCGTGGAGGTCGAGGCGTGACCGCCGGACCCACCGATCCCACCCCTGACGACCAGGCCGCCCCGGAGGAGGAGAGCCACCGCGGCGCCTTCGGCGACTACGGCGGCACCACCGGCGCGTTCATCGAGCGCACCTTCCGGGAGAAGATCCTCCTCGTCGGCGTCACCTTGCCGCCCCACCTCGACGACGACACCGAGGCCGGTCTGGACGAGCTCGAGCTGCTGGTCGACACGGCCGGTGCCGACGTCGTCGGTCGCGTGGTCCAGCGCCGCACCCGGCCCGAGCCGGCCACCTACATCGGCAAGGGCAAGGTCGAGGAGCTCAAGCAGCTGGCCGAGGCGGTCGACTGCGACACCGTCGTGTTCGACGACGAGCTGAGCCCGGCCCAGCAGAACAACCTCGAGAAGCAGCTCGGGCGGACGGCGATCGACCGCACCGCGGTGATCCTCGACATCTTCGCCCAGAACGCCTCCAGCCAGGAGGGCAAGGCCCAGGTCGAGCTGGCCATGCACAAGTACCGGCTGCCCCGGCTGCGGGGCAAGGGCGGGAGCCTGAGCCAGCAGGCCGGTGGCGCCGGCGGCGGCCTCGGCGCCCGTCGTGGCCCGGGCGAGACCCAGCTCGAGGTCGATCGTCGCCGCGTCCTGCGCCGGGTCCACAAGCTCGAGGCCGACCTGCGCGAGATCACCCGGCACCGCGAGACCCAGCGCAAGGCCCGCGGCCGCAGCCGGGTCACGCACGTGGCCCTCGTCGGCTACACCAACGCCGGCAAGTCCACCCTGCTCAACCAGCTCACCGACGCCGACGTCCACGTCGAGGACCGCCTGTTCGCCACGCTCGACGCCACCACCCGGCGCCTCGAGCTGCCCGGCGGCGAGGGCGTGCTCGCCACCGACACCGTCGGCTTCATCAACAAGCTGCCCCACCAGCTGGTCGAGGCCTTCCGCTCCACGCTCGACGTCGCCGGCGAGGCCGACCTGCTGGTGCACGTGGTCGACTCCTCGGCCGCCGACCCCGAGGGCCAGATGGCCGCCGTGCGCGAGGTGCTCGACGAGATCGGCGCCGGCGAGGTGCCCGAGCTCATCTGCTTCAACAAGCGCGACACCACCGAGGAGTGGAAGCGGCTCGTCGACCGCCACCCCGGCTCGGTGGCCGTGTCCGGTCGCACGGGCGAGGGCGCCGACGACCTCCTCCAGGCCGTCGCCGACCGGCTGCGGGCCCTCACCTCGTCGGTCGAGCTGCTCGTCCCGTTCGCCCGGGGCGACGTCATGGCCGAGGTGCACCGCGAGGGCGAGGTCCTCTCCGAGGAGGCCACCGACGACGGCATGCTCCTCACCGCCCGCCTCGACGACGCCGGGCGCTCCAAGCTGGCCGAGTACCTCGTCGGATCGGCAACCGGACCGCGACCCGATCCCCGGTAGGTTTGGCCGGCCATGGACGCCGCCGTTCTCCTCCACCTGACGTCGCACCGCCCGCTCTCGCTGCGCGCCATCGACGCCCTCACCACGGTCGAGCGGGGTGAGGTGCTGGCCATGGCCACCGTGGCCGAGGTCCTCGAGACCGTCGAGCACACCCCCGGGTGCGCCGGCCTGCTCCCCGTCGAGGACAGCTACGGCGGCGAGGACACGGCCGTGCTCGACCGCCTCATCTTCGGCACGTCGCAGGTCTTCGTCAGCGAGGAGGTCGTGGTGGGGGAGTCGCTCGACGCCTTCCGGGTCCGCACCGACGACGCCGCCGAGGGCCGCATCGTCGTCTCCGAGCCCCGGGCCATCGAGCACTGCCACCGCTTCATCCAGGAGAACGGCCTGGTCACCCGGTTCGTCGGGTCGACCCACGAGGCGTGCCGGATCGTGGCCGAGAGCGGCGACCCGGCGCTGGTGGCCCTGGCCCCCCGCGAGGTGGCCGACGCCTACGGGCTGGTGCCGGTGGCGGCGTCGGTCGACGACGTGCCCGAGGCCCGCACCCGGTTCTTCCTGGTCAGCCGGGCCGTCGCCCCGGCCACCGGTCACGACAAGACCACCCTCGTGCTCACCCAGCCCGACGACCGCTCGGGCAACCTCCAGCGGTTCCTGGCCGCCTTCACCGACCACGGCGTGAACCTGGTCAGCCTGCACAGCCGGCCGCTGGCCTCGAACGCCGAGTTCTGCTTCATCGTCACCGCCGAGGCCCACATCCACGAGCCCCGCATGACAGCGGCCATCGCCGAGCTGTGGTCGGCCGGCGCCCAGATCAAGGTCGTCGGCTCGTACCCGCACTGGGCCGGCGACCAGGTCGTCGCCCCCTTCGGCGAGCCGCCGGCATCGGTCGGCCGCCAGTCGAGCCCGGCCGAGCGGGCCGCGGTCCTCGGCGAGACCGTGGCCAGCCCCTCCTGACCGCTGCCGTGGCCATCGTCGAGTACCTCGGTCCCGAGGGGACCTTCGCCCACGCCGCCACCGACCTGTTGCGCACCGCCCCGGCCGAGGCCGAGCTGGTGCCCCGGCCGACGGTGCAGGAGATCGTCCACGACGTCGAGGCCGGGCGCTGCCTCATGGGCCTGGTGCCCATCGAGAACTCGGTCGAGGGCGGCGTCACCGGCACCATCGACGTGATCGTGTTCGAGACCGAGCAGGTCGTGATCCGCGAGGAGGTCGCCGTCCCGGTGGCCTTCACCGCCTTCCGCCGCCCCGGCGACGACACGCCCGTCGCCACCGTGCTCAGCCACCCGGTGGGCCTGGCCCAGACCACCCGGTGGTGGGGGAGCCGGAAGCTCGTGGCCCGGTCGACCTCTTCGACCAGCGAGGCCTGTCGCCTGGTCGCGGCGTCGTCCGAGGCCGGTCTGGTCGCGGTCGCCTCGGCCAAGGCGGGGGTCATCGCCGGGCTGGACGTGGTCGAGGAGGGCGTCGAGGACCACCCGGGCGCCCAGACCCGCTTCGCCCTGGTGGCCCGGAGCGAGACCGAGCCGACGGGCGACGACCGCACCACGATCGTGGTCACGCCGCCGGAGTCCGAGGTGCCGCGGGTGCTGCTGCGGATCCTCGAGCCCATCTCCCTGCACGACATCAACCTGTCGAACATCGTCAGCCGACCGCTGCGCAGGGGGCTCGGCGTCTACTGCTTCGTCCTCACGCTCGACCGTCACGCCTCCGACCCGGCCGTGGTCGAGGCACTGGCCGACCTGCGCGGCTTCGGCTGCGAGGTGAAGGCGCTGGGCTCGTACCCGGCCTGGAGATCGTGATGGACCTGCGGGTCGGCATCGTCGGGCTGGGCCACATCGGTGGGTCGCTGGCCCTGGCCCTCCGGGATGCGGACGTCGAGGTCGTGGCCACGAGCCAGTCGCCGTCGACCCGCTCCGCCGCAGCCGCCGACGGCATCGTGGTCCTGGACACCGTCGACGCGGTGGCCGAGCGGTCCGACGTCGTCGTGGTCGCCGCCGCCCTGCCCGTCCTCGGTGGCGTGCTGGTCGACGTGGTCGAGGCGGCGGCCCGCCAGGCCCACCGGCCGACGGTCACCGACGCCGGCTCGGTGAAGGGACCGATCGTGGCGCAGGTCCGCCAGGGCACGGACCACCACGCCCTCTTCGTGCCCGGCCATCCGATGGCCGGCAACGAGGGGTCGGGATGGGGCTCGGCCGTGCCCGACCTCTTCCGCCAGAGGACCTGGGCGCTGACGCCCGAGGCCGACGTCGGACTCGACCGCTGGGCGACGGTGGCGCAGGTCGCCCTGGCCGTCGGCTCGACCGTCGTGCCCGTCACCGCCGACGAGCACGACGACGCCGTCGCCCTCACCAGCCACCTGCCCTACGTCCTCGCCGCCCTGGTGGCCGGGACGGTGGGAGACGAGGACCACCCCGGGCTGGTCAGATCGCTCGCCGCCGGCTCGTACGAGTCGCTCACCCGGGTGGCCGGCGGTCACGAGACGCTCGGCGCGGCGATGGCCCGGCACAACCGAACGGCCCTCGCGCCGCGGCTCCGCACGCTCGCCACCGGCCTGGAGGAGCTGGCCGCCCAGCTCGACGACGGGACCGATCGACGCCAGGTCGACCGGGTGTTCGAGGCCGGGTTCGCGAGCAAGGCGGCCGGGGCCCGTCCCGCCGGCGAGACCCGCACCGCCATCGTCGGCCGCGACCGTCTGCTCGACCTGGGCCGGGACGGCGACCGGGTCGTCGGGGTGGGGGAGGCCGGGCCCGACGAGGTGACCGTCGAGGTGGTCGGATGAGCGCCGGGTTCGAGCCGCCGCCCCTGGTGTGGGAGACGCTGGGCGACATCCAGGCCACCGCGGCGGCGTTCCCGGGCGGCGCCATCGACCTCACCATCGGGACGCCGGTCGACGAGCCCCCCGCCTTCGTGGCCGAGGTGCTGGCCCGGTCGGGCGCGGCGCGGGGCTACCCCCCGTCGATCGGCTCGCTGCCGTTCCGCACCGCGGCGGCCGGCTGGGTCGAGCGGCGGTTCGGAGTCGCCCTCGACCCCGACCACGTGGCCGCCACCATCGGCTCCAAGGAGCTGGTCGCCGGGCTGCCCCAGTGGTTGCGGCTGCGGCACGACGACCCCACCCGCGACACCGTCCTCCACCCGGCCGTCGCCTACCCCACCTACGCCATGGGGGCCCGCCTGGCGGGCTGCCGCGCCGTTCCGGTCCCGACTCGACAGGATGGATCGCTGGACCTGCAGGCCATCGACCCGGCCGATGCGGCCCGGGCCCTCTGCCTGTGGTCGAACAGCCCCGGCAACCCCACCGGCGCCCTCGACGACCTGGCCGCGGCGGCGGCGTGGGGCCGCGAGCGCGGCGTCCCGGTGCTGTCCGACGAGTGCTACGCCGAGCTCACCTGGTCCGGCCCTCCCCGCACGATCCTCCAGGAGGGCCTCGCCGGTGTGCTGGCCGTCCACTCGCTCTCGAAGCGGTCGAACCTGGCCGGGCTGCGGGTCGGCTTCTACGCCGGCGACCCCGACCTCGTGGCCTACCTCGGCCAGCTCCGCAAGCACGCCGGCTTCATGGTGCCCGGACCGGTCCAGGAGGTCGCGGCCGTCGCCCTCGCCGACGACGTCCACGCCGCCGCCCAGCGCGAGACCTACCGCCGGCGGTTGGAGGCGGTGACCGGCGCCCTGGCCGGGGCCGGTCTCCCCACGCCGTTCCCCGACGGCGCCTTCTACCTGTGGGTCCCGGCCCCCGACGGCGACGGCACCGCCCTGGCCCGGACCCTCGCCGAGCGGACCGGTGTGCTGGCCACGCCCGGTGCGACCTACGGCGCCGAGGGGGCCGGCCACGTCCGTCTCGCCCTCGTCGTCACCGACGATCGCGTCGCCGAGCTCGTCACCCGCCTCGTCGCCATGACCTGACCGCGACCACGCGGTGCGGGGAGCCGACCCCGAAGGGCGCCATCGGAGAGGCGGGAGCGGGCATGATGGGCCGACCCGGGGCACGAGCGACCGCCCCCGACCCAGCGGAGCGACCCATGAGTGCCACCCTCCAGAAGCCGAAGCCGGGCCTCGCCGCCGCCCTGCTGATCCCGTTCGTGATCTGGGTCGTCGCCTCGATCGTGGCGGTCGTCTTCCTCGTCATGGGCATCCAGCGGGCCGAGGACGTCTACGACGACTTCGCCCGCATCCCCAACGAGCAGGCCACGGGGGTCAACCTGACTTCGACCGGTGGGTACCGGATCTGGTTGGAGAACACCCGCACGAACGACACCATCTTCGCCACGGCCACGGCCACTGTCACCGGCCCCAACGGCGAGGACGTGCCCGTCAGCACCTACAGCGGCACTCTGGAGTACAACGAC
The DNA here is from genome assembly GCA_036380755.1 of Iamia sp. Classification (GTDB taxonomy): domain Bacteria; phylum Actinomycetota; class Acidimicrobiia; order Acidimicrobiales; family Iamiaceae; genus Iamia. Next base: position 11,937 of record DASVEC010000096.1, read on the forward strand.
GCCAGCGCCGTCCTCACCTTCAACGTCGACGAGCCGGGCACCTACACCATCGAGGCGACCGACACCGGCTTCGACACCAGCGGCACGCAGTTCGCCGTGGGCAAGGGCAACCCGTTCGCCGAGGCCGGCAAGGGCGTCTTGTTCATGGTCCTCATCGGCAGCGTCGGCTTCCTGATCGCCATCATCCTCATGATCGTCCTGCTGGTGAAGCGGGGACGTTCGAAGAAGGCCATCACCCAGGCGTCCCTCCAGGGCGGGGGCTACGGCAGCGGTGGCTACCAGCCGCCCGGTGGCTACCCGCCCCCCGGTGGCTACCAGCAGCCCGGTGGCTATCAGCAGCCCGGGGGCTACCCGCCGCCGGGGGGCACGCCGCCGCCCGGCAGCACCTGGTAGGTGGGTCCGCCCGGCACCCCCATCGTCTCGCCCCGGGGGTGGTGGTACCTCGTCCCGGCCGCCCTCGCCGTGTTCGCCTGCGTGGCCTGCGGGGCCGCCGTCCGCCAGGGCTTCCGGGACGCCGAGGACGTGGCGACCCAGGCCAGCACGGCGGCCCCCGGGGTGGAGCAGACCCTCACCATCGCCGATCCTGCCGGCTACACGGTGGCGTACTACGGCCCGATCCTCGTCAGCAGCACCGGGCAGCGCGACGACCTCATCGAGGACCTCGAGATCAGCATCGTCCCGGCCGACGGCGGCGAGGCCCTGCCGCTGCGGCCCTACGAGGGGCTCAACGACCTCACCGCCGAGGGCCAGCAGTACGTGCCGCTGCTCACCGTTCGCTTCGAGCAGCCCGGCGACTACGTGCTGCGCTCGTCCCCGACGGCCGGCGTCGATCGCGAGCGGGCGGGGGTGGCCGTCTCCGAGAGCCCGTATCGCAAGCTCCGGAGCGGGGCCGAGCGGGCGGTGGTGATCCTGGTGGTCGGTCTGGCGCTGGCCATCCTGGTCACCGTGATCCTGGCCCGGACCCGGGGCCGGGCCAAGGAGAGGGTCCGGGCCGCGCTGCCGCCGCCCGCACCGTGGCCGCCCACGGGGGCGTGGGGCGGGCCGCCGGCCGGGGGTCGGGGTCCGCCGGGCTGGCCGCCTCGCTGAGGGGGTGGGTCAGTTGGCGTGGAGGTCGGCGTTGAGCTCGCCCCACTTGCCCTTGCGGTCCCGGACCTCGACCACGCCGGTCTCGGAGTTGCGGATGAACATGATCCCGGGCCGGCCCGAGACCTCCCTGGCCTTGACGACCTGGCCGTTGGGGAGCGTGACCCGGGTGCCGGCGGTGACGTAGAGCCCGGCCTCGACGACGCTGTCGTCGCCCAGCGAGATGCCGATCCCGGCGTTGGCCCCCAGCAGCGCCCCCTCGCCGACGCTGTTCACCTCGGTGCCACCGCCGGAGAGCGTGCCCTGGATCGAGGCGCCGCCGCCGATGTCGGAGTGGGCCCCGACGACCACGCCGGCCGAGATGCGGCCCTCGACCATGGACGGTCCGAGGGTGCCGGCGTTGAAGTTGCAGAAGCCCTCGTGCATCACCGTGGTGCCCTCGGCCAGGTGGGCGCCGAGACGGACCCGGCTGGCGTCGGCGATGCGGACGCCGGAGGGGACGACGTAGTCGGTCATCCGGGGGAACTTGTCGACCCCCCACACCTCGATGCGCTCCCCCTGGGCTCGGAGGGCGGTGCGGTCGGCCTCGAAGTCGTCGGGGTCGGCCGGGCCCCGGTCGGTCCAGGCGACGTTGGCCAGCAGACCGAACAGGCCGTCGAGGTTCAGCTGGTGGGGGCGGGCCCGGCGCGACGACAGCAGGTGCAGGCGCAGGTAGACGTCGTGGGCGTCGGTGGGCGCCGCGGTGAGGTCGGGGAGGACGGTGACGACCGCGAGGAGGCGCACGGGCAGCCCGCTCTCGGGGCCCGACAGGGCGTGGGCCAAGCCGGTGAGGAGGGCGGCGTCGGGACCGTCGGCCGCGGCCTTCAGGAGCGCCTCGGCGTCGACGACGGTGGTGCCGGTGGCCCCCGGGTCGGCGCCGGCGGCGGTCAGGACGGCGGCGGTGGGGAGCGCCTCGTCGTCGACCCCGAGCAGCGGGTACCAGGTGTCGAGCACCTTGGTGCCGTCGCCCTTGGTCGACAGGGTGGCCAGGCCGATGCCACGGGCCGTGCGGGGAGCGGTCTGATCGGTCACGGATCGGAGGATACGGCTGGGCGATCCGGCCTCCTAGCCTGCGGGGGTGACCGACCTCCTGGCCCTGACCGCCGAGCTGGTGGCGGTGCCGTCCGAGAGCTTCCAGGAGGCGGCCCTCGTCGCCTGGCTGGAGGACGAGCTGCGGGCCGTGCCGGGGCTCGAGGTCACCCGGGTCGGCGACAACGTGGTGGCCCGGACCCAGCTGGGCCGCGACCAGCGCGTGGTCCTGGCCGGCCACACCGACACCGTCCCCGAGGCCGACGGCAACGGCCGGGTCCGCATCGAGGGCGACACCCTCTGGGGCCTCGGCGCCTCCGACATGAAGAGCGGGCTGGCCGTGATGCTCGACCTGGCCCGCACCGTCCCCGAGCCTGCCGTCGACGTGACCTGGGTGTTCTACGCCCGCGAGGAGGTCGCGGCCGAGCACAGCGGCCTGGAGGAGCTCGTCCGCCTGCGGCCCGACCTCCTGGCCGGCGATCTGGCCATCCTGGGCGAGCCCACCGCCGCGGCCGTCGAGGCCGGCTGCCAGGGCACCCTCCGGGTCGAGGTCCGCCTGGCCGGGGCCCGATCCCACTCCGCCCGGCCCTGGATGGGCCGCAACGCCATCCACCGGCTCGGGCCCCTGCTCGACGCCGTGGCCGCGGTGCCCGAGCGCCGCCCGGTGCTGGCCGGCTGCGAGTTCCGCGAGGCGCTCCAGGCCGTGAAGGTCGAGGGGGGAGTGGCCGCCAACGTCGTGCCCGACCTCGCGGTCGTCACCCTCAACCACCGCTTCGCCCCCGACCGCACCGTCGACGAGGCCGTCGACCACGTCCGCGCCGTGGTCGCACCGTTCCTCGACGACGGCGACGAGGTGCTCGTCGTCGACTCCGCACCGGCTGCCTCCCCGGCGGCCGACCACCCGCTGCTGGCCCGGGTCATCGCCGCCCACGACATGGAGGTCCGGGCCAAGCTCGGCTGGACCGACGTGGCCCGCTTCTCGGCCCTCGGCATCCCGGCCGCCAACATCGGGCCGGGCGAGGCGACCCTGGCCCACACCGTCGACGAGCGGGTCGAGCGGGCCCCCCTCGAGGCCTGTCGTGCCGCCCTCGCCGACCTCATCGGCTGAGGTCCTGGCGCGACCGGGGTCAGTCGTCCTCGAGGGCGGCGGGGATGTCGATGAGGCCGGCGCCGTAGCGGCCGTCGGGGCCCTCCGCACCGAGATCCGTCGCCGTCGCCACCAGGCGCTCGACGGCCTCCCGGGGGCTGAGGCCCGTCGCCACCAGGAGAGCGATGGCCCCGCTGACGTGGGGAGCGGCCATCGACGTCCCGACGAGGCACCCGGTGGCGTCGGTCTCGCCGCCGGGCACGGGGAGGTCGGAGCGGACGGCGTGGTCGCCGTCGCACCCATCGACGGTGGCGGCCCGCTCGTCGCCGCCGGGGGCGGCCAGACCCGCCGTGCCCCCGCCGGTGCCCCGGGCGTAGGGCGCCAGCCGGCGCTGGTCGTCGACGGCCGTCACGATCACGGCGGGGGAGGGGACGATCTCGTCGTCGGTGGTGCTCGGCCCGGCCACCACCACGGCGACGCCGGCGTCGTCGGCCTCGTCGATGGCGGCCAGCAGGTCGTCGGAGCCCTCGGC
>DASVEC010000097.1:0-15199 GCA_036380755.1 Iamia sp.
ACCCGCCGGGCCCGGCGCCGGCGGGACGAGGCCGTCGCTCCCGTCGATCCCGCCACGTGGACGCTCCCCGACCGGCCGCCGGTCGAGACCGGGTGAGGGTCCGGCGGGCGACCACCGCCGACGTCGCCACCCTCCAGGAGATCGAGGTGCGCGCCGGGCGGGCCTTCGCCGACGTCGGGCTGCCCGAGGTGGCGGGGGACGAGCCGATGCCGGCGGCCGTCCTCTCGGCCCACGCCGCCGACGGGCGCTGCGCCGTGGCCGTCGCCGACGACGACCGCGCCGTCGGCTACGTCGTGGTCGACCGGGTCGACGCCCACGCCCACGTCGAGCAGGTCTCGGTCGACCCCGACCACCAGGGCCAGGGGATCGGCCGGCTGCTGATGACGTGGGTCGAGGACTGGGCCCGGGCCGACGGCCGCCAGGGGGTCACCCTCACGACCTTCCGGGACGTCCCCTGGAACGCCCCGCTCTACGAGCACCTCGGCTACCGCGTCCTGGCCCCCGACGAGGTCGGGCCCGGGCTCATGACCGTCGTCTCGGAGGAGGCGGCGCAGGGCCTCGACCCCGCCACCCGGGTCTGCATGCACAAGGCGCTGTAGCCCGCGGCAGCCCGTCTCAGTCGCCGATGTCGACGACGATCTTGCCGACGTTGGCGTTGGCCTCCATGTGGCGGTGGGCCTCGGCGATGGCGTCGAGCGGGTAGCGGCTGTCGATCACCGGGCGGATGGCGCCGGCGGCGTACCAGGGCAGGACCTCGCGGGCGAAGCGCTGGGTGACGGCGATCTTCTCCTCGACGGGCCGGGCCCGCAGCACGGTGCCGCGGAGCGTCGCCCGCTTGGGCAGCAGGGCGGCCAGGTCGACGTCGGTGCGCCCACCCCCCATCACGCCGACCTGGACGATCGTGCCGCCGGTCCGGAGGGCCTTGACGTTGCGCATCAGGTAGTCGCCACCGACCACGTCGAGCACGACGTCGACGCCCTGGCCGTCGGTGGCCGCCCACACCGCCTCGACGTAGTCCTCCGCCGTGTAGTCGACCACCACGTCGGCACCGAAGGCCTTGCACGCCTCGACCTTGGCCGTCGAGGTGGTGGTGACGACGGTGGCCCCCACCAGCTTGGCGATGGGGATGGCGGCCGAGCCCACACCGGAGGCACCGGCGTGGACCAGGGCGGCCCGCCCGCCGGTGAGCCCGCCCTGGACGACGAGGGCGTCCCACGCGGTGATCGCCACCTCGGGGACGGCGGCGGCGTCGGCCAGCCCCAGGGCCGGCGGGACCGGCATCAGCTGTCGCTCGTGGACGGTGATCCGCTCGGCGTAGGCGCCACCGCTGACGACGCCCATGACCTCGTCGCCCACCTGCCACGCACTCGCCCGGTAGCCCAGGGCGACGACGGTGCCGGCCAGCTCCATGCCCGGCACCTCGTGCTCCCGGGGCGGCCCGGGCTCGGGGTAGAAGCCCCGGCGCTGGAGGAGGTCGGCCCGGTTGAGGGCCGTCGCCCGCACGGCCACCAGGACCTCCTCGGGGCCGGGGACGGGCTCGGGGATGTCCTGGACGGCGAGGACGTCGGCGTCCCCCGGCTCGGTGATCACGACGGCGCGCATGGACGTGGAGGGTATGAGATCAGCCGCGGTTCGGGTGGGCCTCGAACCAGTCGAGGGCGAGCTCGGTGGCGTCGATCGTGTCGGTGGTCCACTCGGGCGGGCCGATGATGATCTCGCTGCCGGGCCACGTGTGGCCGCCGCCCTCGATCGTGTAGAGCTCGACGTCGACGCCCTCGTCGCACCCCGCGTAGGCCCAGAGCTCGACGTCGTCACCGAGGTCCGACACCTCCGGCTCGGGATCGCAGCCGCCGTTGTCGGCCCACTGGGCGATGTTGTCGCGCGTCCCCGACACACCGGCGTTGGGCGTGTCGGCCTGGTCGACGGTGCCGCCGCCCTCGCCGTAGGCCACGACGGGATCGGCGGTGCCGTGGAAGGCCACGACCGGCAGCGGCTCGCAGGTGCCGGGGAAGACCTCGACGGTGACGAGGGCGGCGGAGGCGAAGCGGCCGGCGAAGCTGCAGGCCGTGGCGGCCGCCTTCCACGCGCCCAGCGACATGCCGATGACGTGCTCGCGGTTGCGGTCGACGCAGTAGCGGGACTCGATGTCGTCGACCAGCCCGACGATGAAGTCGCCGTCGGCCCCCTCGCCCGCCAGCTCCCACTGGCCGGCGATGGCCTGCGGGGCGACGGTGATCATCCCCCGCGCCGCCGCCCGCCGGGGCACGTCCCCGTAGATGCTGGCCTGGTTGGCGTCGGAGCCCGATCCGTGGAGGTTGACGACGAGCGGGAGGGCGATGGCGGGGTCGTAGTCGACCGGCACGCCGAGGCGGTAGATCCGCTCGACGCCACCGCTGGTGAAGGTCTGCTCGACGTCGCCCGGCAGCTCGTCGGCCACCGGCTCGACGTCGGGCTCGGTGCCACAGCCGGCGCTCGGGTCGGCCTCCACGCTCGCCGGATCCTCCGGGTCGAGCGTCGTGGTCGTCTCCGCCGCCGTCGTCGTGGTGGTGCCGTCGGCCTCGTCGGCATCGGCGTCGGCATCGCGGCACGCCCCGATCAGCAGCACGGCGCACGCCAGGACGGTGATCGCTCGTCGGCTCGGCATCGCCGGGATCGTATCGACGGGCGCCCCGGGTCGTCCTCGACGGTGGCCATGTCGGTTGGGGGGCCAGGAGCCGCGCCGCTACAGTCGCTCCGCGCCTCTAGCTCAACGGCAGAGCAATGGACTCTTAATCCACAGGTTGGGGGTTCGAATCCCCCGGGGCGCACCAAGCAGGTCCCGCGGGTGCCGGCGAGACTCGGCACCACCTGCTGGAATGGACGCCCGATGACGGGCGAGCGATCCGGCGCGACGCCGGCGGCCAGGCGCAGTGCCGTGGGCGCCGGCTGCGGGATCGCCGTCCTGACGGCGGTCGTCCTGGCGGCCGGGGCGGTCGGCTTCGTGGTCTTCGCCGTGTCGAACATGGATCGTGGCCTCCACGACGACCCCGGGCCACCCGCCCCGCGGACCCAGATCGTCGTCGACGCACCTCGGGCTGGCGGCGCGTGGTGGGACGGTGCGCAGCGCTTCGCTCTCCGTGACCCTGGCGGGCGCATCGCCGTGGCCGGGCCCCTCGAGCGCGGGACCTCCCTCGTGGTCGACACGCCCCTCGACCCGGGCGTGTGGCAGCTCGACGTCGTCACGTACGCGTGCAGCACCGACGGGACCTGCGGGCCGCCGCAGCGCGATGGGACGCCCGCCGACACCCCGCCCGCCGGATCGTGCTCCGCGCCACTGGTCGTCGTCCGCACGGATGCCCGGTACCTCGTCGAGGTGCGGAGCGAAGGTGACGCCGCGATCACCTGCACGGGCGCGCCGACCGAGGAGGAGCCGGAGCTCACCGTCCCACCCGAGTGGACGCTCCGGGACCCCCGCCCGTGGGGTTGCGGGTCGGCGGCGTGGGACATCAACACCGACGTCGGCCCCGCCGACCGCGAGGCGGCCCTCGACACCCTCGACTGCTTCCAGGCGGCGGTCGTCGACGGCCGGCCGGTCGAGATGCCGGTCCAGGAGACCCTGCCGGCCGACGGGACCAGCCGCGCGCTCTGGCGGTTCGACAACCCTGCGCCCCGCCCGATCGAGGTCCTCCGCGAGGGCGCCGGCATCAGCCCGCGCCGGTGGTTCCGGACCGGTTGCCGCGACCTCGTCGTGGACGCCGCCGAGGACAGCACCATCGTCGGGGCGCGGCTCACCGGCTGCGCGCCGGGCCGGGCCATGGCGCTCGACCTCCCCGCCCTCCCGTCGGGCGAGGCAGCACCGTCCGCCACCGAGGCCCGCCCGCTCGCCGTCGTGATCGACGCCCCCGACCTGGACACGGATGCCGCCCTCCACCGGTGGGAGCTGCACGTCGACGGTCGGGAGGTGGCCGGGCAGCCGATCGAGATCGGCACCGCCCTCGTGGCCGACGTGCTCGTCCTCCCCGGCTCGGAGGTCAGCCTCGGCTGGACGCGGTACCCGTGTCCCGAGAGGTGCTCGGGCATCGATGGCGACGGGCGTGCTGCCGACGGCGCCGGCGGTGACGGCACGTTCTGCGTCGGCGACGTCCGGGACGACCCGGTGGTGGTGGTCCACCTCGCGGGCGAGCGCTGCACCATCACCGGACGGGACGAGGTCCCCCCGCTGACGGTGCCGCCGGAGTGGTCGCTCCGCTCCACCGCGACGGAGGTCTGCACCGGCGGAGTCGACCGGGACCGGGTGGCCATCGAGGACTGCGTCGCCGAGGAGGTGGCCGACGACCGGGTCGTCGAGTGGATCGAGCCCGGCGACGGCGGCGACCCGACGACGATCGGGCGGTGGGAGCCGCCGGGCCGGCTGACCCTGTTCCACGTCGACGACGCGACCTGGTCCGTCGAGCGCTGCACCGGGGTCGACCCGCGGGCGCTCGGCGGCACCGGCTGCGGATCGGTCGAGCCGGCGTCCGTCGATCCGCCGTAGCCACCGCGGCTCGAGCAGGGAGAGGTTTCGATCCCGGCCGGTCGAGAAGGCTGGGGCCATGCCGCCGTACGAGAGGCGCATCGGTCATCGGGTCGAGGTCGAGCCCCTCGAGGTCCGCTGGCGCGTGCCCGACGATCCGCGCCGGGGCCGTCGCCGCAGGGGCCAGGGTCCGCAGACCGGGGCGCTGATCGACGTCTCGGTCAGCGGGCTGAAGGTGCGGGCTCCGGCGGCGACCGATCTCTCGGTGGGCGCCCGGGTGCCGATCGAGATCGACGGGGTGGCCGGCACGGTGGCGGTCCGGCGCATCATCTCCGTCCCGGGCACCCGCTTCGCGGACTACGGCGTCCAGATCAGCCCCGGGTCCTACCGGCTCGCCGCCTGGGCCACCGCCCACCTCAGCCAGGGCGCCGAGATCGACGAGGCGCTCTGGCGCAGCCTCCTCGACCACGGCACGAGCTGAACCCGTCCAGATGAGAACGTGTTCTCGCGGGGTTTGCAGGTTGGGCGAGCACGAAGGGTAGAACTCGTTCTACTGTGCAGCCATGCACATCGCCTTCACCGAGGAGGAGGACGCCCTCCGGAAGGAGCTGCGGGCCTACTTCGCCGATCTGATGACCGAGGACGTCCAGGAGGCGATGGCCTCCGGCCAGGGCGAGTACGGCGGATCCGAGCTCTACAAGGGCCTCGTCCGCCAGATGGGCCACGACGGCTGGCTCGGCATCGGCTGGCCGAAGGAGTACGGCGGCCAGGCCCGCTCCATGGTCGACCAGCTGATCTTCATGGACGAGGCCAGCCTCGTCGGCGCCCCCGTTCCCTTCCTGACGATCAACACCGTCGGTCCCACGCTGATGCAGTACGGCACCGACGCCCAGCGCGACGAGTTCCTGCCCAAGATCCTCAAGGGCGAGATGCACTTCTCGATCGGGTACTCCGAGCCCGGCGCCGGCACCGACCTGGCCTCGCTCACCACCCGGGCGGTCCGCGACGGCGACGAGTACGTCGTCAACGGCCAGAAGATGTGGACCAGCCTCATCCAGTACGCCGACTACGTCTGGCTGGCCGCCCGCACCGATCCCGAGGCCAAGCGGCACAAGGGCCTGTCGATGTTCCTGGTCGACACCGACTCCCCCGGCTTCTCGTGGACCCCGGTGCCCACCGTCGCCGGCATGACCACCAGCGCCACGTTCTACGACGACGTGCGGGTGCCGGCGGCCAACCTCGTCGGCGGGGAGAACGAGGGCTGGAAGCTGATCACCAACCAGCTCAACCACGAGCGGGTCGCCCTGTGCTCGGCGGCGCCGGTGCAGAACATGCTGGCCGAGGTCCGCCGCTGGGCCCACGACACGCTCCTCCCCGACGGGCGCCGGGTCATCGACCAGGAGTGGGTCCAGCTCCACCTGGCCCGGGTCCACGCCAAGGTCGAGTTCCTCAAGCTGATCAACTGGAAGATCGCCTGGGGCGTGCGCAACGGCGTCGGCCCCCAGGACGCCTCGGCCACCAAGGTCTTCGGCACCGAGCTGTCGATCGAGGCCTACCGCGCCCTCATGGAGGTGATCGGCCAGGAGGCCACCATCGTCCGGGGATCGCCCGGCGCCGTGCTCAAGAGCCGGCTCGAGCGCATGTACCGCTCGGCGCTGATCCTCACCTTCGGGGGCGGGACCAACGAGGTGCAGCGCGACATCATCGCCATGGTCGGCCTGGGTCTCCCCCGGGCCCCCCGCTAGGAGGCACGACGTGGACTTCGCCCGCAGCGAGGAGCAGGACGAGATCGCCGGCCTGGCCGAGCGCATCCTCACCGACATGGTCACCGTCGATCGGCTGCGCACCGTCGAGGGCGATGACGGGGCCGCCGGCGATCGGTTCGACCGCAAGGTCTGGGCCGCCCTGGCCGACGCCGGGCTGCTCGGCGTGGCCCTGCCCACCGCCCTGGGCGGCGCCGGCCTCGGCGTCGTCGAGCAGTGCCTGGTGCTCGAGCAGGTGGGCCGCACGGTGGCGCCGGTGCCCGTGCTGGCGTCGTGCCTCCTCGGCGCCCTGCCCATCGCCACCTTCGGCACCGAGGCCCAGCGGACCCGGTGGGTGACGCCGATGATCGCCGGCGACCTCGTGCTGACCGGCGCCCTCGTCGAGCCGGCCAACCGCCAGCCCGAACGGCCGACGACCACGGCGACGCCCGACGGCGATGGCTGGCGGCTCACGGGCGTGAAGACCTGTGTCCCGACCGGGACCGTCGCCGACGCCATCCTCGTGTCGGCCACGACCCCAGAGGGGCTCGCCCTGTTCATCCTCGAGCCCGGCGCCGACGGGGTGGCCATCGAGGGCCAGCGGGTCACCAACCGCGACCTCGAGGCCCAGATCACCCTCGACGGGGCCGCCGCCGAGCTGCTCACCGACGACGCCGCCGCTCTCCCATGGCTGATCGAGCGGGCCACGGTCGGCCTGTGCGCCCAGGCCGCTGGCGTCGTGGGCCGGGCGCTGGAGCTGACCGCGACCTACGCCAAGGAGCGGGTGCAGTTCGGCCGGCCCATCGCCACCTTCCAGGCCGTGGGCCAGCGGGCCGCCGACGGGTACATCGACGTGCAGGCCACCCAGCTCGTCCTGTGGCAGGCCGCTTGGCGCCTGGCCGAGGGCCTGCCGGCGTCGACCGAGGTCCAGGTGGCCAAGTTCTGGGCGGCCGAGGCCGCCCATCGCGTCGGCCACACCGCGGTCCACATCCACGGCGGCACCGGGGTCGACGTCGACCACCCGATCCACCGCTACCTCATCGCCGCGAGGGAGCTCGAGCTCACCCTCGGCGGCGCCACCGACCAGCTCCTCCGCATCGGGGCGACCCTGGCGGCCAGCCCCGACTGAACGCTCACCTAACGTCACCCGAGAGGAGGGCCCATGGACTTCGACGAGAGCCCCGAGGAGGCCGCGTTCCGCAAGGAGGCGCGCGGCTGGCTCGACACCTACGCCGGATCGGACCAGGCCCGCCAGGTCACCCGCGTCCCCGGCGAGGACGAGGCCGCCTTCGTCGAGCGGGCCCGACCGTGGCAGGCGCTCCTCGCCGAGCACCGCTGGGCCGGGGTGGCCTGGCCCGAGGCCTACGGCGGCCGGGGCGGCACCGCGGCCGAGGCGGCGATCTTCCGCGAGGAGGCCCTCCGCTACGGGCTCCCCACCGGTGCCTTCGCCGTCGGCGTCCAGATGGCCGGGCCGACGATCATCGCCCACGGCACCGACGCCCAGAAGGAGCGGTACCTCGCTCCCCTGCTCCGGGGGGAGGAGGTCTGGTGCCAGCTGTTCAGCGAGCCCGGGGCCGGCTCCGACCTGGCCGGGCTCTCGACCCGGGCGGTGCGCGACGGCGACGAGTGGGTCGTCACCGGCCAGAAGGTGTGGACCTCGGGCGCCCACTACAGCGACTTCGGGATCCTCCTGGCCCGGACCGATCTGGACGCCCCCAAGCACCGGGGCATCACCTACTTCCTGTTCGACATGCGCCAGCCCGGCGTCGACATCCGGCCGCTCCGCCAGATCACCGGTGCCTCGCACTTCAGCGAGGTCTTCCTCGACGGGGCCCGCGTGGCCCACGACGCCGTGCTGGGCGAGGCCAACGGCGGCTGGGGCGTGGCCATGACGACCCTCGCCAACGAGCGGGCCTTCATGGGGGGCCACAGCAGCGGGCCGACCCTCGACGACCTGCTGGCCCTGGCCCGCGACCTCGGCACCAGCGCCGACCCGCTCGTTCGTCAGGGCCTGGCCGCGGCCTGGTCCCGGGGCCAGATCACCAAGTACCTCCAGATGCGGATCCGCACCGCCACCAGCCAGGGCCGCCCGCCCGGGCCCGAGGCCTCGGTCATGAAGCTCCGGGCGGCCTGGAACATGAAGGCCAACGCCGAGCTGGCGCTCGCCATGCAGGGGGCAGCCGGGATGCTGGCCGGACCGGCGGCACCGGAGTCCGGGCGCTGGCAGCAGCACTTCCTCAGCGCCCCGTCGATCCGGATCGCCGGCGGCAGCGACGAGATCCAGCGCAACGTCATGGGCGAGCGGGTGCTCGGCCTGCCCGCCGACCCCCGGGTCGACAAGACGGTGCCGTTCCGGGACCTCCCCCGTGGCTGAGCAGCAGCAGTGGGACCCGGCGGCGCTCACCGCCGAGCAGCAGGAGCGCCGGCGCCGGCTGATCGACGCCGCCTTCGAGCTCGGGGCCGAGGGCGGCTACGACGCCGTCCAGATGCGCGACGTGGCCGCCACCGCCAACGTGGCCCTGGCGACGATCTACCGGAACTTCTCGTCCAAGGACCACCTGCTGGCCGCGGCCATGACCGAGTGGACGGGCCGGCTGCGCGACCGGGTCGCCCACTCCCCTCCCCGCGGCGACACCCCCACCGACCAGATGATCGACGTCCTGCGCCGGGCCTGCGGGGCCATGGAGCGTCAGCCCAAGCTGAGCATGGCGCTGGTGCGGGCCCTGTCGTCGTCCGACGCCGGCGTGCGCGACAGCGGCAGCGAGGTGCGGATGTCGATCGCCTCGATGGGCGAGCCGATCCTGTCGCACCTCGAGCCGGAGGTCCGCAAGGACATCCTCGCCGTCCTCGGCCACGTCTGGTACTCGAGCCTGGTCGCCTGGGCCAACGGCCGCACCAGCTTCGACAACGTCACCACCGAGCTCGAGCGCGCCTGCCGCGTCCTCATCTCCCCCTACGAGACCTGAGCGCCCGGTCAGATCGCCGGCGTCTCGCGCAATGCGTCGCGCTATGCTGTTCGCATGGCGCAGTTCGTGACCCGGCTCGATGACGACCTCGTGGCCGCGGTCGATGCCCTCGTGGCCGAGGGCGCGGCGGACAGTCGATCCGACGCGGTGCGGCTCGCGTTGCGCGACCTCATCGACCGGCACCGGCGAGCGAAGGTCGGCACCGCCATCGTCGAGGGCTACCGACGGCTGCCACAGGCCGACGACGACGCCACCTGGTCCGACGACGCCACCGCCCGGATGATCGCCGAGGAGCCGTGGTGACACCCCTCCAGGGCGAGATCTGGTGGGCGGAAGCGGAGGACAAGCGGCGACCTGTGCTGGTGGTGACGCGCGACGAGGCCATCCCGGTGCTCAGGTGGATCACGGTCGCTCCGGTGACGCGGACCGTCCGTGGCATCCCGACCGAGGTCGCCCTCGGTGCCGATCAGGGCCTGTCGGACCCGTGCGCGGCGGCGTTCGACAACCTCCAGCCCATCCGCCGAACGTTCCTCACCGAGCGCCTCGGCGAGCTGGGGATCGGCCGGCGGGACGAGATCTGTCGCGCTCTCCGCGCCCTCTCGGACTGCTAGCGGCGGCGGCGCGATCGGTCAGATGGCGGCGTCGCGGTCGGCCCAGTAGGGGTCGCGCAGCTTGCGCTTGTAGAGCTTGCCGTTGGGGTCCCGCGGCATCTCGGTCGTGTAGTCGATCGACTTGGGCAGCTTGAACCGGGCCAACCGCTCGGCGCAGTGCGCCAGCAGCTCGGCGGTGACCTCGTCGGACGGCTCGATCCCGGGCGCCGGCTCGACGACGGCCTTGATCTCCTCGCCCCAGTCGGGGTGGGGGATGCCGAAGACGGCGGCGTCGGCGACCTTCGGGTGGGTGAGGAAGGCGGCCTCGATCTCGGCCGGGTAGATGTTCACGCCGCCCGAGATGATCATGTCGCTCTTGCGGTCGTTGAGGAACAGGTAGCCGTCCTCGTCGAGGTAGCCGATGTCGCCGACGGTGAAGAACCCCTCCCGGCGGTTGGCCTCGGTCTTGTCCCGGTCCTTGAAGTACTCGAAGTCGGCCGCGGCCAGCTTCATGAAGACGGTGCCGGGCACACCGGGCGGGCAGTCCCGGTCCTCGTCGTCCAGCACCCGGATCTCCGACGACGGCCACGGCAGGCCGACGGTGCCGGGCTTGGCCAGCCACTGCTCGGGGCTCACGATCGTGCCCCCGCCCTCGGTGGCGGCGTAGTACTCCCAGATCGACGGGCCCCACCAGTCGAGCATCCGCTGCTTGATCTCGACCGGGCACGGTGCCGCGGCGTGGACCATCGACCGGGTCGACGAGACGTCGTACTTCGCCTTGACCTCGTCGGGCAGCGCCAGCAGGCGGTGGAGCTGGGTCGGCACCATGTGGCTGCTCGTCACCTTGTAGCGGTCGATCAGCTCGAGCATCGACTCCGGGGTCCACCGGTCCATCAGCACGACGGGGTGGCCGAGGTGGAGCGACGCCCCCACGAAGGCCAGCACGGCCGTGTGGTAGAGCGGCGAGCCGCACAGGTGGACGTTGTCGTCGCCCGGCTTCACCCCGAACATGCCCAGGAAGTGCTGGCTGCCGACCGCGGCGGCGTCCGGCGGCACCCCTGACAGCTTGCGGCGCACGCCCTTGGGCTTGCCCGTCGTGCCCGAGGTGTAGTGCATGGCCTGGCCTCCGGCCCGGTCCTCCGGGGCGGTGGCGGGCTGGCCCTCGGAGAGCTGGGCGAAGGGCCGGAACCCGGGGACGTCGCCCACGGCGAAGCACTGCTCGGGCGGGAGCGACGTCTCCTTGGCCGCCGCCGCGCACGCATCGGCGAAGCGCTCGTGGGCCACGAAGACGTCGGCCTCGGAGTCCTCGACGATGAAGGCGATCTCCGGCCCCACCAGGTGGTGGTTGATGGGCGTGATGTACCAGCCGGCCTGGAGGGCGGCGAAGTAGAGCTCGATCACCTCGATGCTGTTGGGCATCACCAGGGCCACGCCGCCGCCGGGCGGCACACCAGTCGATCGCAGGCCGTGGACCAGCCGGTTGGCGGCCTCTCCCAGCTCTCCGTAGGTGACCTCCCGCCCGCCGGGGTCGACGAGCGCCATCCGATCGGGCTCGGTCTCGGCCAGCGTCCAGAACCCCACGGTCTCACCCATGGGGCGGAAGGGTAGAACGCGTTCTGCCTCTCCGCCACCGCATGACCCCGCAACGGGTCGTAGAACCCGTTCTCGCGGGTCGTCAGCCGTCGAGGGCGGGTGGGGCGACGGGGGCGAGGGCGACCTCGTCGCGCAGGGGGCGGTCCTGGAGGCGCCAGGCGACGACGATCGAGATGACGGCGACCGGGACCGCGGCCAGGAAGACCACGGGCACGGCATCGGCGAAGGCGGCGGCGTCGCGCGGCCCGCCGGCCAGCTGGGCGTTGAGGATGCCGCCGAAGATCGGGATGCCGACGGTGTTGCCCAGCGAGCGGAACAACAGCGCCGTCGACGTGGCGATGCCGAGGTCCTTCGGCGGCGCCGCGTTCTGGGCCGCCAGGAGCGAGGGCTGCATCACGAAGCCGACGCCGGTCCCGAGGACGAGGGCGAAGACGGCGACCTGCAACACGGCGGTGTCGGCCCCGAGCGTGGCCAGCAGGCCCATGCCCGCCAGCATCAGGATCGAGCCCGAGAAGGGCCACGTGCGGTACGCCCCCGAGCGCTCGACCCGGCGCCCGGCGACCAACGTCCCGGCGGCGGCGCCGAACATCAGCGGCATGAGCACGAACCCGGCCCGGGTCGGGGTGACGCCCCGCACCTCCTGCACGAACAGCGGGATGAAGAAGAGGCCGCACCACAGCAGCGCGCCGCTCGTGAAGTTCACCGCCGCGCTGACCCGCATCACCGGATCGGCGAGCAGGCGCAGCGGCAGCACCGGCTCGGGCGCCCGCTGCTCGCGCCGCACGAACAGCACCAGCAGGACGACACCGCCCACCACGAGCGCGACCATCCGCCCCGAACCCCAGGGCACCTCCCGCCCGCCGAGCGTCGCCACCAGCACGAGGCAGGCCAGCGTGCTGGCCAGAAGCACCGAGCCGGGCCAGTCGAGGGCGTGGGGCACCCGTCGGTACGGCAGCTTCAACCGGGTCGCCACGATCGCCAGCGACACCGCGCCGACGGGCAGGTTGATCAGGAAGGCCCACCGCCAGCTCAGGTTGTCGACGAAGAACCCGCCGACCAGGGGTCCCGACACGCTGGCGATGGCGAAGATGACGCCCTGGTAGCCCATCCACCGCCCGAGCTGGCGGGCCGGGACCACGTCGGCGATCACCGCCATCGAGAGCGCCCCGAGCCCGCCGCCGCCCAGGCCCTGCACGAAGCGACCGACGAGGAGCTGGTCCATGGTCTGGGCCAGGCCGCACGTGGCCGAGGCGGCGAGGAAGAGCCCGGTGGCGGCGAGCATCACCCGGCGCCGGCCGTACAGGTCGCCGATCTTGCCGTAGAGGGGCATGGTCGCCACCACGCCCAGCACGTAGGCGGTGATGACCCACGTGACCCGCGAGAAGCCACCGAGGTCGTCGGTGATGGTGGGCAGGGCGGTGGCGACGATCGTCCCGTCGAGCGACCCCATCACCTGGGCCAGCTGGACCCCGACGAAGATGAGCAGGACGCCGGCGGGCTGCCGCCCCTCGCTCCCCGCCACCCCCTACTTCGTCCGGTAGTCGTGGAAGGGTTCGTCGCGCTCCGACAGGGCCGCCTTGAGCCCCACCTCGGGGATGCGCTCGATGAAGGCGGCAAAGCTCTCCTGCTTGGTGCCGAGGGCGCACAGCTCGGTGCCGGCCCGGATGCCCGCCCGCAGCCCCATGATGTCCATCTGCCGCTGCACCGTCCGCTTGTTGAGCGACGAGATGTCGGTGGGGATCAGGGCGATGCGACGGGCCACGGCCAGCACCTCGTCGTCGAGGTCCTCGGCCGCGAAGGCCCGGTTGGCCCACCCGAGGCGCACGGCCTCGTCGCCGGAGATCGAGTCGCCCGTGAGCATCATCTCCATGGCCGCCCGCATCCCCAGGAACCAGGCGTGGAAGTGCATGTCGGGCACGCCGAAGCGCACCGCCGGGTAGCCCATCTGGGCGTCGTGGGCGACGTAGACCAGGTCGCACCCGGTGGCCAGCTCGCTGCCGCCGGCCAGGCAGTAGCCGTGGACCTGGGCGATCACCGGCTTCTGCAGGTCCCAGATGCCCATCCAGGTCTCGGTGACGTGGCGGGGCCACTGGCCGTCGCCCGGCGCGGTGTGGTGCGGGTAGGGCAGGCCCTCGTTGCCGCCACCCAGATCGTAGCCGGCCGAGAAGCAGGTGCCCGCGCCCCGGACGATCGAGACCCGGACCGAGTCGTCGACGTCGGCCGCCTCGAGGGCGTCGATCAGGTCGCCCCGCAGCTTGTGGTTGAGGGCGTTGCGCTTCTCGGGGCGGTTGAGCGTGATCCGCCGGATGCCGGGGGCGGGCTCGTCCACCAGGACGAGGCTCTCCCCCGGGACCCGTGGTCCGCGACCGGCGCCGCCCGACGCCGGCCCCGAACCGTTCCCGCCACCGGAGCTGTACTGATCTCCCGAGGAGCTCACTTGATGGCCCGCGTGTCCATGTCGGACGAGATGCGTTCCAGTCGCTTGTCGGGCACCTCGTCGATCGGCACGGCGACCTCCTCGACCGTCGGCCCGACCTTCGACGCCAGCGGGGCCAGGGCGTCGAGGTCGAAGCCGTACATCTGGGCGGCGTTGCCGGCGAGGATCTGGCGCATCTCGGCCTCCGGGGCGTCGTGGAACCGGGCCCGGAGGTTCTCACGGGTGTAGGGGTACGTGCCCTCGTCGTGCGGGTAGTCGCTGCCCCACATGAACTTGTCGAGCCCGATGACGTGGCGGGCGTCGGCGTCGGCCTGGCGGGGCTGGCTCACCCCCATCCACACGTTCTGGTGGAAGTACTCGGTGGCGTCCTTGGGCAGGACGTGGTCGGCGCCGTAGCGGATCTCGCCGGTGGCCCCGGTGTCGCGGATGCCGCGGATCACGCCGTCGAGCCGCTCGAGCAGCGGCGGCACCCAGGCGCAGCCGGCCTCGGTCAGCACGACCTTGAGGCGCGGGAAGCGCTCGAACACGCCCGAGAGGATCATCTGCACCAGCGGGCGCTCGGTGTAGAAGGGCACCTCGTTGATGTAGAGCAGCATCGACACCGGGTACGGCCCGTAGTCCGGGTTGCCGGTGCCGCTGTGCACGTTGATCGGCATCTCGAGGTCCTGCAGCACCTCCCACAGCGGGTCGTAGCAGCGGTCGTAGAGCGGCTTCACCCACTTGACGTCGGGGGCGATGTTGGGCAGGAGGATCCCGCCCCGCAGGCCGTTCTCCTTGATCCACCTCACGTCGGCGATGGCGTCGTCGACGTCGTTGAGGAAGATCTGGCCCACGCCGGCCCGCCGCTCGGGGTAGCGGGAGCAGAAGTCGACGAGCCAGCGGTTGTGGGCCTGGACGCCGGCGTGGCGGTGGCGGTACTCGTCGTCGGTGGGCGGCTTGGCGAAGAGCACGAAGCTGGGGAAGAACGGCGGGACCGTGTTGGGGAACACGACCTCGCCGACGATCCCGTCCTCCTCCTGCTGGGAGTTGCGCATCTCGTCGTCCCAGTTGCGCAGCCGCCGGGTGTCGCCCAGGTCCTTGTAGGGGTTCTTGTACTCGCCCCGCCAGGCGTCGAAGTCCTCGTGGAACGCCGGGTCGAGGAACTCGCGGTACTGCTTGTGGCTCCCGCCGGCGTGGCAGTCGGACGAGATGATCGTGTAGCGGTCGGTGGCGCTCATCACGCCTCCCCGGTGACGCCGGCCATCAGGCGGGTGGTCGTCTCGACGTACTCGTCGACCATCTCGACGACCACCTGCTTGGTGCTGCGGACCTTGTCCATGCGGCTCACGATCTGCCCGACGGGCATCCCGACGAGCTCCTTGGGGGGCGAGGCACCCATC
>DASVEC010000098.1:0-4275 GCA_036380755.1 Iamia sp.
CAGGCCCCCAGGACCCAACGACGATGGCGGACCGACCAGTGGCCCAGGCGATACAGGATCTTCGACATGCCCCCAAGGAGCCGCCCGAACCTTGGGGCAACCTGGGAACCGCCTGGCGCCGGGCGTAGAGCCGCGGCGCAGAGCGTGGCATGCGCCACTGCACCTGCGAACCTCTGGGCATGAGGATCCTGGTGGTCGACGACGAGGAGTCGCTGCGCGACCTCGTCACCACCGCGCTCGAGTTCGTGGGCCACGAGGTGGAGACGGCCGTCGACGGGCTCGACGCCCTGGCCCGGGTGCCGGCCTTCGCCCCGGACCTGATCGTGCTCGACGTCAACATGCCGCACGTCGACGGGCTCGAGGTCTGCCGCCGGTTGCGGGCCGACGGCGACGCCACGCCGATCGTCTTCCTCACCGCCCGCGACGCGCCGCGCGACGTCGTCGAGGGCCTCGCCGCCGGGGGCGACGACCACCTGGCCAAGCCCTTCCACCTCCAGGTCCTGATCGCCCGCATCGACGCCGTCCTGCGGCGCGCCGGCACCGGCGCCGCGCCCGACGGGTCCGCCGGCGCACCGCGGCTCGTCTTCGACGACATCGAGATGGACGAGGCCGCCCACCGGGTCTGGCGGGCGGGCGAGCAGGTCGCGCTGGCGCCGACCGAGTTCAAGCTCCTGCGCTACCTGCTGCTCAACCCCGACATCGTGCTGAGCAAGGCCCAGATCGCCCAGCACATCTGGCAGTACGAGTTCGGCGGCGATCCCAACGTGGTCGAGACCTACATCTCCTACCTGCGCAAGAAGCTGGGCCCGCCCCGGGTGATCCAGACCGTGCGGGGCGTGGGCTACGCCCTGCGGGACGAGGCCTGATGCGCCGCATCCACGCCCCCCGGCTGCCCAACCGGTGGCGCATCACGGGCTGGATCGTCGGGTCGGTCCTGCTCGTCACCGTCGCCGTCGGCGTCCTCGCCGTGACCCAGGTCAAGAGCCGCTTCACCAGCCAGATCGACGACGAGCTCCGCTCGCAGGCGACCGGGCTCGCCGCCGCCCTCGAGATCATCGACATGGACGAGCTCGAGCGCGTCACCGAGGACTCGCCCGGGGCCATCGGCGACACGACGTACGGGGTCGTCGTCATCGGTGCCGACGGCGACGTCCTCACCATCCCGTCGGGCCCCCCCGACGACCCCGACCCGCCGCTGGCCACCACTCGGCGCGCCATCGCCCAGCTGCGGAGCCAGGCCGGGAGCCCGTTCGACGTGGCGAGTGCCGACGGCTCGGTCGAGTACCGGGCCGTGGTGACGCAGCTCGACGACGGCGGCCTCGTCGTGATCACCCGCTCGCTCGACGATCGGGAGGAGGCGATCAAGACGGTCGTGGGCGTCCTCCTCTTCGCCGGGGCGGTGGCCGCCGGGCTGATCAGCGTCATCGTGGCCGTCGTCAGCGGGTTCGTCACCAGGCCGCTCGACGCCATGATCGACACGGCCGAGGCCATCGGCGAGGGCGACCTGACCTCGCGGGTGCCGACCGACGGCGTCGAGGACGTGGCCCGGCTGGCCGCCGCCCTCAACGCCATGCTCGATCGGCTCGAGCGGGCCTGGGCCGACAAGGAGGCCTCCGAGGAGGCCCTGCGCCGCTTCGTCGCCGACGCCTCCCACGAGCTGCGGACGCCGCTCGCCGCCGTGCTCGGCTACGCCGAGCTGCACCAGACGGGGATGGCCTCCACGCCCGAGCAGGTCGACCGGGGCATGGAGCGCATCCGGGCCGAGGGCGAGCGGATGCGCCTGATCGTCGAGGAGCTGCTGACGCTGGCCCGCCTGGACGAGGGCCGGCCCCTGGAGCACGTCGACGTCGACCTGGTCGAGATCGCCCGGCTCTCCGTCGCCGACGCCGGCGCCATCGAGCCGACCCGGCCGCTGGGGCTCACCGTCCCCGAGGGGCCGGTGGTCGTCTCGGGCGATGCCATGTCGCTGCGCCAGGCGGTCGACAACCTGCTGGCCAACGCCCGCGCCCACACGCCCACCTCGACCTCGGTCTCGGTCGCCGTCGAGCGGGTCGACGGCCAGGCCGTCGTGCGGGTGACCGACGAGGGCCCGGGGATGGACGCCGAGGTGGCCGCCCACGTGTTCGACCGCTTCTACCGGGCCGACCGCTCCCGGGCCCGCACGGGCGGCGCGGGGGCGAGGCCGAGCGGGTCGGGCCTGGGCCTCGCCATCGTCGCCGCCATCGCCGAGGGCCACGGTGGCACCGCCACGGTGGTCTCCGCCCCCGGCGAGGGCTCGACCTTCACCCTGTCGATCCCCGCCCCCGCCTGATCAACCGGAGGGGAGACGCTCGCGGGGGAGGTCGGCCCGGTCGGCCGCCTCGCGGCCGGCGTACCAGCCCAGGCGGTCGGTGGGCCCGGCGACGTGCTTGGTGCGCAGCTGCGGGTGCATCTCGGCCACGTGCTGGTCGACCGCCTCGCGCCGCTCGGCCATCACCGGGACCAGGGCGCCACCCGACTCGCGGTCGAGGTCGGCCACCGTGGCGTCACCGGCGACCTGGAGGCGGTCGCCGATGCGGTGGGCGAAGCCCCGCAGGAACGAGGACCGGAACCCCCGCGTGCGCTCGCGCGATCCCGGCTCGGACGCCCGGCCCAGCTGGTCGAGGGAGCCCTGCGCCTGCACGAGCAGCGAGGTGAAGAGGACGTCGACCTCGGCCAGGTCGGATGCGAACCCCACCAGCGTCACCATCTGCAGCCCGCCCAGCAGCACCGCCGTGCTCCGGCACGCCTGGGCGATGACCGCCAGCAGGTGGGACTTGGCGTCGGCGTAGGGGTCGTCGATGCCGATGCGCCGGGCGACGGGGCGATCGCCGGCCCCCGGCCCGGTGGTGACCAGAGCGTGCTCGAGGGCGTGCCGGGTCATCAGCTCGTGGGCCTTGGCCGTGAACGCCTGGGCCTCGGCCTCGAAGGTGCTCGATTCGGCCTTGGCCAGGAGGGCCCGCACCCGCTCGAGGACCTTGGCGTCGATCCCGTCGAGGTCGCTGCCGGCCGACGCCGACGCCACCGGGATGTCGGGCCGGCCCGGCACCGGCAGCAGGACCTCGATGGGCGGGAGCCCGAGCAGCACGCCGACCAGGTCGACGACGGCGGCGGGATCGCCCGACCAGCCGGTGGGCGGTGGCGGCACGGGCGGGCACACGTCGTCGAGCTGGGCCCGCCAGGCCGGGTGGACCTCGCCCGCGGGGCGACCGACGGCGACAGCCCGCCGGGCCTCGTCGCCCGCGCCGATCCGCCGGCGCCGGGCCTGCCACACCACCTCGGCCGGCTGCCAACCGGTGGCCCACAGCCCCTCGAGCGCCTCGACGGCGAAGGCCTCGGCCACCGGCACCACGACCTCGGGCGGCGCCGCGGCCAGGGCCCGGCGGGCCCCCTGGGCCGCCTCGCGCCGGCCCCGCCCGACCAGCAGGAGCAGCTGGCGCACCTCGGCCGGCCCGGGATCACGGCGGAACATGGCGGGAACCCTAGGCACGGGGTGTGACAGCGAGCCTCAGTCGGTGTCCAGGGCCCGTTTCAGGTCGTCGAGGGCGGGCGTGGGACCGGGGTCGACGCCCTCCTGGGCGGCCAGCTCGAGGCTGACCATGTCGCCGTACAGCACCAGGTCGAGCAGCTGGGCCAGGGCGCCCTCGCCCCCGGCCTCGACCGAGTGGATGGCCCCGACGACCTCGTCCAGCATCGCCTGCAGGGCCTCGAAGCGCCGGCTCTGCTGCGGGTGCTCCTCCTCGTGGCGGAGGTACACCATCTGGAACACCTGGCGGGTGAGGTCGCCGTGCTGGCCCCAGCCGACGATCTCGTTGTGGCCCAGCTCGGGCAGGGCGTTGGCGAAGGCCGGCGTCTTGGCGTTCTCGTTGACCTGGGTCTTCCACCGGGTCGCGGCGACCCGGCCCACGGTGCCGGCGCCGTAGACGATCGGCAGGCTGCGACCGAGGCGGCGGGCCAGCTCGGCGGCGGGGCTGCGATCCGACGCCAGCTGGTCGGCCCGGCGGCGGAGCTGCTCGGCCGCGGCGGCGATCCAGCCGTGGGCCCCGGGGAACACGCCCATGCGCTCGAGGGCGATCAGCACCGGCACGGCCATGGCGCCGACGGCCGTGCGGGGGGCGGGGAAGGTCGGGGGCACGGGGGCCACCGCCGCGCCCCAGCCCGGGGCCAGACGGGCCAGCTCGCCGCCCGAGGTCACGACGAGCAGCCGGCCGCCCGACGCCGCGACCTCCTCGGCGGCCTGGATCGTCTCCTCGGTCT
>DASVEC010000099.1:0-4986 GCA_036380755.1 Iamia sp.
CTGCCGAGCATGAGCACCCGTGGCACGGCGGACCCCCGCACCCATTTGCTCACGGTCTGCTGCCGCACCCCCAGTTGTTGGCCAAGCTCCCGCTGGCTCAATCCTTGGTCCCGCAGGGTCTCTATGAGCAGGTCCGCGAACGTCAGAGAAGCCACAAGCGACATATCGTGCCACGGAGCGCCGCCGTCCGGTGTCCAGGTCCCCGAAGGTGATCGCACCACAGGCGCGCCTCGACCACGCTTGCCAGGTCGAGCCGACGTCTACCCGACGGCCGTCAGGTCGTCGACGAGTAGATGATCTGGGCTTCCCAGCGGTGATCGCTTGTCCACCCTCGCCGCTGGCCCACTGCGTTCACCTCAGCAACTACCGCATCGCCTGCGGGGGTCCGGGCGACCGTCCCGTCCGGTGCCCGGGTCATCAGTTCGGCAGCCACTAGGCGCTCCACCGCTCCACGCTTGCGGTCCGCGCCGACCGACCGAAATGGCTCACTGAGGAGGCGGGCTTCGGGCACGCCGGACGCGACCCAGGACAGGACGACGAAGTCGACCTCATCCGCGTCCGCTTGAGCCATGGCGTGCAGTGCTATCAGAGGTCCGTCCTACGCGGAACCGATCTGCTTCACGTTCCCGCCCCTATGCGACCGCCAGCTGCGCCACCAGGGTCGCCTCGGCGCTCTGGCGCCTCCACTGGAGGGTCCGCAACTTGGCCCCCAGGCGCCGGGCCATGGCCGGCAGGTCGTCCGCCCCCACCCGCGTGGCGAGGATCAGCTGCGCCTCCTCGACCTCGATGACACCTGCCTCCACGGCCTCGACGACCAACCAGGTCAGCTCTTCCGCGGGGGTCGGCTCCGGCTCGCGGCGCGTCGCCGGCAGCACCTGAGGATCGACGACGACGGTATGGGACGCGTACTGGGTGGCCCGCTTGGCCGCCCGCCAGAGGTCCTGCCCTGCATCCATCAGGATGTTGGCGGCGACGCTGCGCGGGCGCCGATCGACCGGGTAGCGACGGATGCGCTCGTAGACAGCGGCGACGGCGCAGGCGGCCCGTTCCTCCGCATCACCGAGGGCCCACCACCTGGCCGCCAGGCGACAGGTTCCCGGCAACAGCAGCTGGAGCAGCGTCCTAGCCGCGATCTTGGATCCCGCGACGGACTGCGTCGCGAGGTGAAGCAGCACCACGTCGGCCTCCTCCGGTGTCGCCGACCGCACGGCATCGACCAGACCTGCCGGCGACGTCACCCTCGCAAGGGCGCAGGCGGGCCGCAGGGCGTCGACCACCGCCCTGTTCCGGTGGAAGTGATCCCACTCCCGATCCAGCTGGGTGAAGAGCGAGTCCATCGCTGTACCTCCTGAGGCGTGTCAGGAGGGGCACGATGAGGTGAGGGAGTCCCCCGAACACTCCCCTCTGTCCAGCAACGTCGTCAGAGCGCCATCGGCCTTCTCGTGGGGGGTCCCCGGAACGGCGACGGGGAATCCCCGTCGGGGCGAATCACCTGCTCAGAGGTCGGGGCCAGCCGCCGGAGGTCGCTCGACGGAACGAGCACCCACCACCTGCCGTTGCCGCGAGCGGCCGCCTCGGTCCTCGCTTCCGACACCCGTCCCGGACTCTCAGCTCCGTGCTGGGCATAGCCCGTCGCACAACCGCCTCTGCCGGCGTCAAGGGGTACCACTGCGAGCCTCCGCTGCGCTCCGGTTCTCGCTCGGCCTTCGGCCGCCCCCTTGACCCCGCCGGCGGTGGTGCGGGCTGGCAGTCATGCCAGCAAGGCCAAGCCTCGCTGGCCGTCCGGCTCAGCGCGCCCCAGGAGGATGAGATGACCCGTGCCACCCGTTCCGAGAGGCTGTCCCAAGCCCATGGCGCCCTTGTGGCGGCCGTCGAGGCGATGACGGGTGGGGAGGAGTGGCGGCGCCTGCTGTCGGTTGCTCGCCGCTTCCACGCTTACAGCGTCAACAACCTGTTGCTGATCTGCCACCAGCGCCCGGACGCCACCCGGGTGGCCGGCTACCAGACCTGGCAGAGCCTCGGCCGTCAGGTCCGGCGAGGTGAGCGAGGCATCGCCATCTTGGCGCCCTGCACCTACGCCCGTACCAACGACAACGCGAGCGACGACAGCCCGCCCGCGTCGAGCGACGACCCCAGTGAGGAGGGTCCGCCGTCGCGGGTGCTCCGCGGCTTCAAGGTCGTGCACGTCTTCGACGTGAGCCAGACCGATGGCGACCCTCTGCCGGAGGCCCCGGTGACGATCCTGTCCGGCGAGGCACCCGCGGAACTGACCGACCGCCTTGCGACGCTCATCCAAGCCGAGGGCTACTCGTTCACCCTGGGACCACTCCCTCCTGGACACGCCGGTGCCAACGGGCTGACCGACCACGACCGGCGCGCCGTCATCGTCCGCGACGACCTGCCGGACGCCCAGCAGGCCAAGACCACCGCTCACGAACTCGCTCACGTGCTGATGCACGGGACCGTTCCCCGGCCCCGGCGCGCCGTCGTCGAGGTCGAGGCCGAGTCCGTCGCCTTCCTGGTGTGCGGCTCGGCGGGTCTGCCTAGCGAGGCCTACTCGTTCGGCTACGTCGCCACGTGGGCGCAGGGCGACACCGCCCTGATCCGGGCCACCGCGGAGCGCTCCATTCGCTGCGCCCGCGGAGTCCTCGACGCCCTCGATCCCGATTCCACCCACAGGGCCGCCTGAGGCCCTTCCGCACCACCACCGGAGATACCACCAACAAGGAGAGAACAGCAATGACCCGAACCAGGAAGAACCCCTACGTCATCCTCGACCCCAACGACGTCGGCATCCTCGACAACGTCCGCAAGGACTTGGGCGACATCCGTGGCCTCACCCGCTCCGTCAAGGAGTTGGGTGTCCTCGTTCCCGCCGTCGTCGTGCCCGATCCCGACACCGAGGGCGGACACCTGCTGGTGTTCGGCCAGCGGAGGCAGGCCGCGGCCATCGCGGCCGAACGGGAACTCCCCGCCATCGTCGCCCAAGACATCGACGATGCCCGGCGCGTCGCCACGCAACTGGCCGAGAACCTGCACCGGAAGGACCTGACGGTGGGTGAGGAGGCCGCCGGCTACGAGCAGTTGGCCGCCTTCGACATGTCCCCGACCGCCATCGCCCGAGCCGTGGGCGTGACGCGCCAGCACGTGCAGAAGGCCAGGACGGTCGGAGCGAGCGAGGTCGCCGTGACGGTGGCCGACCGCTACGACCTCACCCTCGACCAGGCCCTTGTCCTGGCCGAGTTCGAGGACGACCGGGAGGGCGTGAAGGCCCTCACCATCACCGCCCGAACGGACCCGGGCCAGTTCGACCACGTGGCAAGCCGGATGCGCCAGGACCGGGAGCGAGCGGATCAGCAGGCCGCCACGGTCGCGGCTCTCACCGAGGCCGGCGTCGCGGTCATGGCTCACGCCGGTGACCACCCCGGCGCAGTCGCCCTCGGAGAACTGACCGACGGCGACGACGGAGAACCGATCACCCCCGAGGCCCACTCCGAGTGCCCGGGCCGGGCCGCCATCGTGCCTGACTGGAAGCCGACCCAGCCGCAGCACTACTGCCTCGACCCCATGGGCCATGGGCACCGGAACCGCTTCGGCGCCACCAGCGGTCGCCCGGCGCCAACACCCATGTCGGAGAAGGAGAAGGCCGACCGGCGCGAGGTCATCGAGGGCAACAAGGCGTGGCGGGCGGCCGAGCCGGTCCGGCGTGAGTACATCCGCACGGTGCTCGCCCGGAAGACCCCACCCAAGGGAACCCTGAGGTACGTGGCCGAACGAGCCCTGGCCCGACCCGAGCGGTTCGGGGACGGGGAGGACGGTCTGCTCGCGGACCTGCTGGGTGTCGAGGCCGGTTCCGGCGTCGGCCGCTCGGTCGGTGCCGAGCACCTGGCCCACGTCACCAACGCCCGGGTCCCGCTGGCACTGCTTGCCCAGGTCGCCGCCGACCACGAGCAGGCCATGCCCGTCCAGACCTGGCGCTCGACCAACCAGGAGGCCGCGGCGTGGCTCGCCTGGCTCGCCTCGACGGGCTACAGCCTCTCGGAGATCGAGCAGAGGGTCGTCACCGAAGCCCACGGCACCGAGGACGGCCGCGAGGCCAGGGGCGAGCCGGAGCAGCAGGCCGCCTGAACACCCTCACCTGAGCAGCAGTCGAAGCCCGCCGGCCCTGGGTCGGCGGGCTTCGTCGCGTCTCCATCGCCAGAGCTGACGCCCCATCCTCCAGACGTCGAGGCAAGGCGCACCAGGCGCGCAGCCGCTTCGACTTGGAGGGGACCTCGTCGGCGAGGGTCGAGGGGGGTGGGAGCGGTGGCGCAGGCCCGGGACGTGGGGTGCGCGGGGCGAGGGTGGTGGGCCGGGGCGGATGGGCGAGCAGGCCGAGGGGCGGGCCGACGGGGGTGCGGCACGTGGGTCGTCGGCCCGGGGGCCGACCGGGGCGGGAGTAGGCCGACGGCCCCGGGGGGCCGACGGGCTCACACACTATGCACGGGGGTGCGGGGCTGCGTGCGGGGACCGGTCGTCGCGCATCTCACCGTCGCCGGCCGGCACCGGCGACTCCTGGGTGCCCGGCTTGGCGCTTGCAGTGATGCGCCGAGGTGGAGCCCCCATGTTGTCGATCGGGAAGCTGGGTCGTGGCCAGGAGAACTACTACCTCTCCACCGTCGCGAAGGGTGCCGAGGACTACTACACGGGCAGCGGCGAGGTCGCCGGCGAGTGGTGCGGCGTCGGAGCAGCTCGGCTGGGCCTGGCCGGCAAGGTCGACGAGGACGATCTGCGAGCCGTGCTGAGTGGTGTGGACCCACGCACCGGCGAGGACCTTGGTCGGCGCACTCGGTCGGATCGGGTGCCAGGTTGGGACCTCTGCTTCTCCGCACCTAAGTCCGTCTCGGTGCTCTACGCCCTCGGCGGCGACGAGGTCTCGAGCGAAGTAACCGAGGCCCACCGAGCCGCTGTGGCGGCAGGGCTCGACTACTTGGAGCGGCACGCGAC
>DASVEC010000100.1:0-13028 GCA_036380755.1 Iamia sp.
GGGAGATCTGGCCGCGTCGGTCGTCAGCGTCGTCTGCGTCGCGCTCGCGTGCCCTATCGCAGGAACGCGAGGAGGGCGGGGATGCGCATGCGGCCTCCGCCGGAGATGAGGTCGCTGAGGAGGCACTCGATGCTGACCGGGTCGAGGTCGTCGGCCTGGCCCGGCGCCCGCAGCGGGCTGGTCGGCCGGGGCCGGGGCGTGGGCAGGGGCACCTCGGTGCCGCCGTCGGCCGGGCCCACCAGCACCCGCGGGGCCTCGGCCGGGGGGCCCAGGGTGCCGGTGCGGGCCAGCTCGGCGAGGCAGGCCCGGCCCTCCTCGGCGATGTGGTGGGCGTGGAGCTCGATCTCGGTCACCACGGTGCAGAGGCTGTCGTGGTGGTCGCGCAAGATGCCGGCCCATGGCGCCGCGGTGGCCGAGGCCACCTCGCGGAGCGAGGGCACACCGCCGCGCGCGCTGGCGACGTCCATGGTGCCGACGGTGGCGGCCCGCATCAGGTCGGTCTCGCGCACCCGCAGCCGGGCCCGGTTCAGATCCTGGAGCGCCCAGCCCCAGAAGCGGACCTCGCGAGCGTCGAGCATCAGCCCGAGCGCGACGAACCGGTACCTGAGCTGCTCCAGGCGATCCCGCTCCTTCTGGAGCACGTCGACGAGCTGCTCCACCGGGTTGCTGTCCCCTGACTGCGGCACGCACCTCCATCGGCGCGCCGGGAGCGGCGTTGAGCACCGAGAGTGAAGGTTCTGGTCCAAATGGACCAGATTCACGCGCTCTCTGCGGCCGTGGGCGCGGCGTCGGTCTCCTCGAGGGCATCGAGGTCGGGAGCCAGGGCGCCCGAGCGCACCACCAGGGCGGCCGCCCCGGCCGCGGCGCCGAGGGCCACGGTCGTCAGCAGGCGGTCGGTGGCGGCCGGCAGCGACGTCGGGAGGACCGCCTTCCACAGCACCTGGATGCGCACCAGGGCCCAGCCTCCGACGGCGGCCGCGCCGGCCAGCGCGGCCACGGCCCGCAGCACCCGGCCCCGCTGGATCACGACGATGATCCCGGCGACCACGGCGATGGCCGGGAGGATCACGACGAGAGGCGAGGTTGGCGCGCCGGGCGGGCTCTCGCCCCGCTGGGCCATCCCGGCCACGACGCCACCGATGCCGGCGATGAGGACCGTGGCCCCCGCCGTCGGGAGCGCCGGCAGCCGCCACCCCAGACCGATGGCCACGAGGAGGGCGAGGGCGACGGCCCCCGCGATCCAGGGCCACCAGATGGGGGCGTCGAGCAGGCGGTAGTCGCCGGTGATGAGGACGTCCTCGCCGTCGACCCGGATCGGCACCTGCCAGGCGACGCCCGCCTGGTGCGCCGCCCGGAGCTGGTCGTCGAGGTCGGTCCCGCCCATGTAGTGGATGCGGTGGTCGTGCCAGGCCCAGCGGCCGTCGGTGGCCACCTGCTTCCACTCGGGCTCGGCATCGGGGTCGTAGTCCCGGTCGGCGTCGGTGCGGGTCCGGGAGGCGTTGAGGTAGGTGGCGGCCGAGGCCTGGTTCTCCTCCACCACGCCGTCCTCGCGGAAGCGGAGGTACGGCTCGCCCGAGTAGCCCTCGACCTCGACCGTGGTGCCCTCGTCGGCCTCGATGAGGAGGAAGCCGTCGCCGCCGACGATGGAGGCGGTGAAGCCGTCGACGTCGGGGACGATCTCGTCGATGGTCGAGCGGTAGTTCGTCGGGCCGGGCGGGTCGGCGGCCGCGGGCGACGCCGTCAGGGCCAAGGTGGCGAGGACCACGGCGCCGGCGACGGCCAGCCGCCGGCCGCGCCGGGGGACGGGGGGGCGGGGGCGCACCCGGCCATCATGGCGCCTGGTACCGCCGATCCCTGGGTCAGGGCTGCGCGTCACAGGGGTCCGGTCGTCACCGAACCGGCCGGGGTTCCCGAGCCCACCGGCGCGACCTCAGCCCGGGGGGACGCCGGCGCGGCTGGCCGCCGCGGCCCCGCCCAGCGTGGCCAGCAGCGACTCGTGGATCAGGCCGTTGGTGGCGATGCCGCTGCCGTGGTCGGGGCCGTCCTCGCCGTCGAGCGAGGTGAACCGGCCGCCAGCCTCGGCCAGGATCACGGGCATGGGGGCCAGGTCGTAGAGCTCGGCCGCGGGGTCGACCATGGCCTCGAGCCGGCCGGTGGCGACGAGGACGTAGCCGTAGCCGTCCCCCCAGGTGCGGAGGTGGGCGCCGGTGTGCTGGAGAGCGAGGAGGGCCTGGTCGGACCAGGGCGAGAAGCCGCTGGTGCTGACGAACGACTCCTCGACCGACGCCACCGCGCTGACCCGCACCCGCTCGCCGTTGCAGTGGCAGCCCAGTCCCCGTCCGGCCCACACCGTCTCGCCCAGCGCCGGGATGTTGATGACGCCGACGGCGATGCCGTGCTCGTCCTCCACGGCGAGGAGGTTGCTGTAGAGGGGCACGCCGTGGGTGAAGGCCTTGGTGCCGTCGATGGGGTCGAGGATCCACCGGCGTCCGCTGGTGCCGGTGGTCTCGGGCTCCTCCTCGCCCAGCACGCCGTCGTCGGGGTGGCGCACGGCCAGCTCGGCCCGGATCAGACGCTCGGCGCCCCGGTCGGCCTCGGTGACGGGTGTCCCGTCGCCCTTGCGGTCGATGGCCAGGTCGGCGTTGCGGAAGAAGCCGAGGGTGAGCTCGCCGGCGGCCCGAGCCAGCTCGACGGCCTCGGCGACGAGGTCGGGATCGGCGGTCGGGGCGATGGGCGTGGCCATGCCGGGCATCATCGCACCGGCGCCGCTCAGGGCCGAAAGCCGGTCAGGTGGCGGCTTCGGTGTACTCGTCTTCCATGCGGAGCATGACGATCATGTCCCGGGTCGAGCCACCGCCGTTGAGGTGGTTCTGCCAGGCCGACAGCTCCGAGGAGGTCGGGATCCGGTTGTACATGACGCCGTAGCAGCCGACGACGTGCATGCGGTTGCGCTGGGCCGCCTTGTACTCGGGCGACTCGCTGAAGCCGGTCATGACCTTGCCGCGGGTGACCCCGGCGTCGAGCTGGTCGATCCAGTACTGCCGGCCGGCGGGGTCGGGGTCGCGGCCCAGGACGTTGTCGTAGACGAGGTCGACGAAGCCGCCGTTGTCGACCGAGCCGTACATCTGGGTGAACTCCGGCGCCCGGGCGAACTGCTCGGCGATGCGGTGGAGGCTCCACGAGCCGCTGCGCCGGGCGTCCATCCAGTACATGAAGCCGGCGGTGTCGGGGAGGCGCTTGTAGAAGGCCTGGTAGAGCCGGGCGATGCACTGCGTCTTGCCGTCGCCCTCGTCGGACTCGAGGAAGTACTGCATCAGCCAGTCCGGCGACTTGGTGCCGTAGTCGAGCATCTCGCCGTAGTAGGCGATGTCGCCGCTGGAGGGGTTGCGGCCCAGGAAGTCCCGGTACTGGGCGGTGATGAACGCCGTCGAGGTGGTCCACGGCCGGAAGGTCTCGGGCGGGACCATCGAGACCTCGCGGGCCGCCTTGGCGCCGCGCAGCGACTCCCGCGGGTTCACCGAGGCCGAGGCCCACAGCCGAGTCGTCTCGCTCGAGTAGTTCCCAGTGGCGGGCTTGCGGATCTCGAAGTGGAGGTGCGAACCGGAGCCCTCGGCGTTGCCGCTGTCGCCGCAAAAGGCGACGAGCTCGCCCTCGCGCACCCGGTAGCCGCGCGCCGCCGTCTCGTTCATCGCGGTCGCGCTGGTGGCGAACTTGCGGAGGCCGGGGCCCCAGGCGTGCTCGACCCGGTTGGCCTTGTCGTCGGTGCCGGGCCGGTCGTTGTTGATGTGGAGGTAGCAGTAGAACCAGCCGTCGTCGCCCCGGATGTAGAGCGAGTTGCCAGTCGTGCGGTGGCGCAGCTCGACGATCACGCCGGCCTTGACGGCGAGGAGCTTCGTCATCTTGGGCGCCATCAGGTCCTCGCCCTGGTGGCGGCGGGAGCAGCCGTCGCGGCAGGCGTTGTAGGTGTCCTGGTTGTGGTTCCAAGTCGTGGCGCTGTTGGGGAAGACCGGGAACATGATCCCGCGGTCCGGGCTCTCGCTCAGGACGGTGTCGAAGCCGCGGGTCTGGCCCCCGCTGCGCTCCTCGGTGGGGTGGGCCGGCTCGGTGATGGCCGGCTGGGTCGTCGTCGTGGTGGGCGGCGTGGTCGTGGTGGTGGGGGCGGTCGTCGTCGTGGTCGACGACGTGCTCGACGTGTCCGAGGAGGCCGAGCCGGTGCCCCCCTCGGCCTCGGCACCCATGGCGGGCAGGCCGCGCAGGGCGACGGTGGTGCCGACGGCGGCGCCGGCCACCAGCACGTGGCGGCGGGTCAGGCGCGAGGGGCTGGGCTGCGTTCCGACGGGCTGGTCGTCGTGCATGGCGTGCCTCGTGGGGAATGCGAACAGGTGGAGCGATCCGGGACATCCGGCCCCACGGGCGACATCTGGATCGGCGACAGCGCTGCCCCCGCCGATCCGCCCAGCCGGTTGTGTTGCGGTCATGTTACGACCGCGAGGGTCGCTTGGGAAGTCGGGTCGACCGGCTGCGCCCGCCGGACCGCCTTCTCACTCGTTCTCAGTCGGCAGGGACCCGGTAGGGTTGAGGGCCGTGCCCGATCCGCCCCCCGCCACCCTCCACGACCTCGACGTCGAGGTGGCGCGCCGCGTGGGTGGCACCGGTCAGCGCTACACGGCCAACCGCCAGGCCGTCGTGCGGATCCTGGCGCAGGCCGATCGGCCCCTCACCACCGCCGAGGTGGTGGCCCGGGGCGAGGGGCTGCCCCAGAGCTCGGTGTACCGCAACCTCAGCGTGCTGGAGACGGCCGGGGTGGTCCAGCGGATCGCCGGCGGCGACGAGTTCACCCGGTTCGAGCTGGCCGAGGACCTCGCCGGCCACCACCACCACCTGATCTGCACCGACTGCGGCATCGTGGCCGACTTCACCGTGCCCGTGCCGGTCGAGCAGCGGTTGGAGTCCGCCCTGGTCGAGGCGGCCGCCGCCGCCGGCTTCCGGGCCGAGCACCACCGTCTCGACCTGGTGGGTCGCTGCGCCGACTGCTCACCACGATGACGCCCCCGCACCCGAACGCCGGCGAGCGTGCGAGTGGCGCAGGCCAGCAGGTCCCCGAGGCGGTCGGCGAGGCGGCCCGGCGCCGCACCTTCGCCATCATCAGCCATCCCGACGCCGGCAAGACCACCCTCACCGAGAAGTTCCTCCTCTACGGCGGGGCGCTCACCACGGGCGCCGGTGCCGTCAAGGCCCGCGAGGGCCGGCGCGCCGCCACCTCGGACTGGATGGAGATGGAGAAGCAGCGCGGCATCTCCATCACCAGCACGGTGCTCCAGTTCCCCTACCGGGACCACGTGGTCAACCTGCTCGACACGCCCGGCCACCGGGACTTCTCCGAGGACACCTACCGGGTGCTGGCCGCGGCCGACGCCGCCGTGATGGTGCTCGACGCGGCCAAGGGCATCGAACCCCAGACGCTGAAGCTGTTCGAGGTCTGCCGCGAGCGCGAGCTGCCGCTGCTCACCTTCATCAACAAGTGGGACCGTCCGGGCCGCGACGCCCTCGAGGTCATCGACGAGGTCGAGCAGCGCATCGGCGTCGTGCCGACCCCCCTCACCTGGCCGGTCGGCATCGCCGGCGACTTCCGGGGCGTGGTCGATCGCCGGACGGGGCGCTACATCAGCTTCACCCGCGTCGCCCGCGGCGCCACCGAGGCGCCCGAGGAGATCCTCGATGCCGACGAGGCCGCGGCCCGCGAGGGCGATGCGTGGCGCCAGGCCTCCGACGAGGTCTCGCTGCTCTCCGAGATCGGCGCCGACCACGACGACGAGCTGTTCCGGGCGGGGGAGACGTCGCCCACCTTCTTCGGCTCGGCCCTCACCAACTTCGGCGTGCGGCTGCTGCTCGACGCCGTGGTCGACCTGGCGCCGTCACCGGCGCCCCGCGCCGACGAGGCCGGCAAGGAGCGCCCGCTCGACGCCCCCTTCTCGGGCCTGGTGTTCAAGGTCCAGTCGAACATGGACAAGGCGCACCGCGACCGCATCGCCTACCTGCGGGTCAGCTCGGGGCGCTTCGAGCGCGGCCAGGTCGTCACCCATGCCCGTACCCACAAGCCCTTCGCCACCAAGTACGCCCACTCGGTCTTCGGCCAGGAGCGCGAGACCATCGAGGTGGCCTGGCCCGGCGACGTGGTGGGGCTGGTCAACGCCACCGACGTGCGGGTCGGCGACACCCTGTACCTCGACGAGCACGTGGCCTTCCCGACCATCCCCAGCTTCGCCCCCGAGCAGTTCGCCGTGGCCCGGGTGAGGGACACCGCCAAGGCCAAGCAGTTCCGCAAGGGCGTGGCCCAGCTCGACGAGGAGGGTGTGGTCCAGGTGCTGCGCGACCCCGCCTTCGGCGACATGGCGCCGGTGCTCGCCGCCGTCGGGCCCATGCAGTTCGAAGTGGCCGTGCACCGGCTGGAGAACGAGTTCGGCGCCCCGGTCGAGCTCAGCCCCACCGCCTACACCGTCGCCCGGGTCACCGACGAGGACAGCTCCGGCCCCCTGCGGGGGATGCGCGGCGTCACCGTCCTCCAGCGGGCCGACGGCACCCGGCTCGCTCTCTTCGAGAGCAAGTTCTGGCTCGACCGGGTCGTCGCCGAGCAGCCCGCGCTCCGCCTCGACCCCCTCGTCGGCAACTCCCTGGCGGGCTAGGGGCCTACAGCCGGGCGCACTGGTCCTCCTTGTTGCCCTGCACGACGTTGCCGCCGCCGGTGGGGGCGGGGTTGTTGCTCTTGCACTGGAGGTTGCCGTCGATCCGGTTGTGGCTGGCGAGGGCGCCTCGGTTGGAGAACAGCTGGACGTCGGAGCCGACCGTGGTGCGGGCCACGCCGGACCGGGCGGTGTTGGACTTCAGCTGGACGCTGCCGTCGACGCGGGAGTCGGCCACCTGGACCTCGCCGCCCGCCTCGAGCTGGACCGAGCCACCGACCCGGCTGCCCTCGCGGATGGTCACGAGACGGTGGCCCTGGGACTGGACGTTGCCGCCGACCGTCGTGCGCACGGCCTTCAGGGTGCCGTTGCGGGCGATGGTGACGTTGCCCTGGACGCGGGTGCCGTTCAGGGTGCAGGTGGCGCCGCTGGGGACGGTGACGTCCTCGACGGTGACGGCGCCGATGGCGCCGTTGCACGCCTCGGGGCGGGCGCCGGGTTCGCAGGCGAGCAGGCCGGCGCCGGCGAGGACGAGGACGGCGGGGCCGAGGGCCAGCCGGGTGCGGTGGGGGAGGGACATGGCGATTCTCCTGGGACGGCGACGCGGGACGGTCCCGTGTCGCGGTCGTCAGGCACGATCGCCGGGCCCCGTGAGCCCGCGGTGAGCGCCCGATGAGCGTCCTCTCAGGGCGCCTCGGCCGGGCTGGGCTCGGCTCTGTCCGCCTCGAGGGCGGCGAGCCGGGCCTCGACGCGCTCGAGAGCGGCGGCCACCCGGTCGACCGAGTCGCGGAGGTCGGCCGTCGTGACCACGTCGCCCAGGGCGATGCGGACCGAGGCCAGCTCGCGGGCGAGGTACTCGGTGTCGGCCTGGGTGCGGTTGTTGACCTGGCGGTCGAGCTCGGCCTGGCGCCGGTCGCGGTCGTCCTGGCGGTTCTGGGCGAGGAGGATCAGCGGGGCGGCGTAGGCGGCCTGGGTGGAGAAGGCCAGGTTCAAGAGGATGAACGGGTACTCGTCCCAGCGGGCCCAGGCCACGGTGACGTTGATCGTGATCCAGATGAACACGATGATCGTCTGGCCCATGAGGAACCGGCCGGTGCCCAGGAACCGGGCGATGCCCTCGGAGAAGCGGCCGAAGGCATCCGGGTCGTAGAACCCGGTCCACTCGAGGCGGCGGCGGGGCCGCGAGAGGTCGGAGGGGCGGCGCGCCATCAGTGCCTCGTCCGGTGACGTTGGTGGTGATCAGGGCGAGCCAGGGGGATTCCTCGCAAGGAGCGCGACGCAGGCAGGGTGGGCCCCCTGGAGAGGAGCGCGACGCCGCGAGGGGCGCCACTGGCCGTCCTGAGCCCGCTGAACGTTGCCGGACGAGGCACTATGAGGCCCCCTCGCCGGCGGCGAAGCGACGGCGGCGGCGCCAGTCGGGCGGCAGGACGTGGTCGAGCACGTCGTCGACCGTGACGGCACCGACGAGGCGGTTGGCCCCGTCGCACACGGGCACGGCGATCACGTCGTAGGCGGCGAGGCGCTCGGCCACGTCGCGCAGCGGCATGTCGGGTGGGACCGGCTCGGGGTCGAGGTGGGCGCAGTCCTCCAGCCGGGTGCCCGGGGCCTCGCGCAGGAGCCGCTGGAAGGGCACGGTGCCGATGAAGCGGCCGGTCGGGGTGGACGTCGGCGGCCGGACGATGAAGACCTGAGCGGCCAGCTCCATGGGGAGGTCGGGCTCGCGGACCGTCGCCAGCGCCTCGGCCACCGTGGCGGCGGCGTTGAGGACGATGGGCTCGGGTGTCATCAGCCCGCCGGCGGTGTCGTCGTCGTAGGCCAGCAGCCGGCGGATCGGCGTCGACTCCTCCGGCTCCATGGCCTCGAGGAGGCGCTGGCGCTCGGGCTCGGGCAGCTCGCCCAGCAGGTCGGCGGCGTCGTCGGGCTCCATCTCCTCGATCACGTGGGCGGCGCGCTCGAGGTCGAGACCCTGCAGGAGGCGGATCTGCTCGTCCTCGGGCAGCTCCTCGAGCAGGTCGGCGAGCCGGTCGTCCTCCATCAGCTCGGCCAGCCGCCGGCGCTTGGCGTGGGGGAGGCTGCGGATGCGCTCGGCCACGTCGGACTGGTGCATGTTGCGGAGCTCGGCCACCTCGGCGTACTCCGGCCCGGCGTCGAACTGCTTGGCCACGTCGCCCCACTCGACCACGTGCGTGCCCCGGCGCCGGAGCGGGCCCCGCCCGCCGAGGGCCACGGCGACGACGAACCAGAACCCGGTGCGGGCCGACTCCTCGATCGAGACGTCGACGATGTAGTCGTCGCCGATCCGGGTGCCCCGGATGTCGCCCATCGCCAGCTTCTCGCCCGGCCGCTGCCGGAAGGGCTGGACGTCGATCATCCCCGACCGCAGCCGCACCCCGGTGGGGTCGATCGAGCCGAGGCGGGCCTCGTTGACGAAGATCTTGCGTCGGTCGACCGACACCACCAGGCCCAGGACGCGGGCCGGCTCGGACCCCGACGGCACGCTGACGACGTCGTCGATCCGCCCGATGGCGTGGCCGTCGGCGTCCAGCAGCGGCAGCCGCACCAGGCGGGAGACGAAGATCGGACCAGGCACGAGACGAAACCTACCCGTGCGGTCCTCGACCGAGGTCGAGGATCAGGCCTGGGGGCCCCGGTCGGTGCGCTCGCTGTCGGGCTGGCCCGAGGTGTCGAAGCCGCCGCTCGACAGGTTGCGGGTGAGGAGATCGGCGAAGGCGGCGGGGGCCAGCGGGGGGGAGAACCAGTAGCCCTGGCCGAGGTCGCACCCGATGGCCTTGAGCGCCGTGATCTGGTTCGGGTTCTCGATGCCCTCGGCCACGGTGTGGACGCCGAGGCGCCGGCCGAGGGCGACGATGGCCTCGAGCACCGGGGTGGGCTCGGCCTCGGTGATGCCGGAGACGAAGCTGCGGTCGACCTTGAGCACGTCGACGGGCAGGTCGTCGGCGTAGCGGAGCGACGAGTAGCCGATGCCGAAGTCGTCGAGGGCGATCTGCACCCCGAGATCCTTGAGGGCCGTGAGCCGGCTGCGGTCGTCCTCCATGTGGTCGATGACGACCGTCTCGGTGATCTCGAGCGTGAGCGTCTTCGGGTCGAGGGCGAACTGGTCGACCACGTCGCGCACGGCGTCGACGATCGAGGCCTGCTCGAGCTGGCGGACCGAGAGGTTCACGCTCATCGAGAGAGCGGCGTCGGCCGGCAAGGTGAGCTGCCAGGTGCGCAGCTGCTGGCAGGCCTCCTCCAGCACCCACTGGCCCAGCTGGACGATGAGGCCGGTCTCCTCGGCGATGCCGATGAAGGCGTCGGGGGCCAGACGGCCGCGGCGCGGGTGATCCCAGCGGACCAGCGCCTCGGCCCCTGTGATGCGCCCGGTCTCCAGGGCCACGACGGGCTGGTAGACGAGCGCCAGCTGGCCCGAGGTGATGGCCCGGGCCAGGTCGGCCTTGAGCTCGAGCCGTTCGAAGGCGGTGACGTGCATCGCCTCCTCGAAGAGC
This sequence comes from Iamia sp., assembly GCA_036380755.1. Classification (GTDB taxonomy): domain Bacteria; phylum Actinomycetota; class Acidimicrobiia; order Acidimicrobiales; family Iamiaceae; genus Iamia. Next base: position 10,187 of record DASVEC010000100.1, read on the forward strand.
TCGACGCGGTCCTTGCCCCGCTCCTTGGCCAGGTACATGGCCATGTCGGCGTTGCGGAGGACGACCTCGGCGGTGGTGCCCTCGTCGCCGATGGCGGCGATGCCGATCGAGGCGGTGACCACGATCTCCCACCCGTTGACGTCGAACGGCACCCGCAGCTCGTGGAGCAGCCGCAGGGCGACGCCGACGGGACCCAGGTCGTCGTCGGTGGGGCGGACCAGGACGGCGAACTCGTCGCCGCCGAGCCGGGCGGCGGTGGCGCCCGTGGGCAGGCTGGCGGTGAGGCGGCCGGCCACGGCCACGAGCAGCTCGTCGCCCACGGCGTGGCCGAGCGAGTCGTTGACGGTCTTGAAGTCGTCGAGGTCGACGAACAGGACGCAGGCCGAGCCGTTGCCCTCGGCCGAGGTCAGCTCGACCAGCTCGCCGAAGCGGGTGCGGTTGGCGAGGCCGGTGAGGGCGTCGTGGTGGGCCTGGTGCCGCAGCGTCGACTCCAGCTGCTTGCGCACGGTGACGTCGCGGGCGTTGAGCACGATGCCGTGGACCGCGGGGTCGTGGCGCAGGTCGCTGACCGTGACGTCGAGCGTGCGCACGCTCCCGTCGAGGGCGAGGGCGCGGAGCTCGATGCTCTGGGGAGCGGTGCGGTCGGCCGCGCCCCGGAGGGCGTGGAGCAGGAGGTCCTGGGCGTCGCGGCGCTGGTCGGCCACGATGATCGCCGTGGCCGGGGTGTCGAGCAGCTGCTCGGAGCGGTAGCCCAGCAGCGGGGTGATCGCCGGCGAGACGTAGGTGAAGCGGCCCCAGTCGTCGATGACGGCGACCACGTCGCCGACGTTCTGGACGAGGGCCCGGAACCGGGCCTCGCTGCGGAAGAGGCGGAGCTCGGCGTCCTTGCGGTCGCTGACCTCGCGGCAGTTGAGGACGTAGCCGTCGACCTCGGGCTCGGCGGTGAGGTCGCGGGCGGCGACCTCGAACCAGCGGGGCGACCCGTCGACGTGGCGCAGGCGGACCTCGACCGGGAGGGAGAAGGTGGTGCCGTCGGCCTGGCCCAGCAGGTCGTCGAGGAGGGCGACGTCCTCGGCCACGGGGAGGTCGCGGGCGGGGGCGCCGAGGAGCGAGGCCTCGTCCCGGCCGAGCAGGCGGCGGGAGGCGGGGCTCACGAACGAGATGGTGCGGTCGGCGTCGACCGTGACGATGAGGTCGGACGAGTTCTCGACCAGGGCCTGGAAGCGCCGCTCGATGCGGCTGCGCTGCAGCGCCTCGGACAGCTCGGCCGTCTCCAGCGCCAGGGTGGCCGTGCTGGCCACCGAGTCGATGGCGCCCCGGAGGACGACGGGGACGATGTCGGGCGAGGTGACGACCAGGACGTGGCGGTCGGTGGACACGACGCCCAGGGGCACGACGTAGGACTGGCGGGAGGGCGCCGTCCCGCGGTGGGGCGAGTCGATGGGGACGGCGTCGACCTCGAGGGGGTCGTCGCCCAGGCCGTCCCACCACGAGACCTCGGCGAGCGGCACCCGACCACCCACCACCAGGCCCGAGCCCGAGCCGGCGGAGTCCCGGACGACGAGGTGCTCGCCCTCGGCCACCACGATCGTGGCGCGCAGCCCGGGACGGTGGTCGGCCAGGTCGGCCACGGCCTCGACGGTGGCCCGGAGCATCTCCCGGCGACCCGGCGCCACCGCCAGCAGGGCGTTGGCCCGGCGCAGGCGCTGCTCGAAGGTCGTGGCCCGCTCTTGGGCCCGGAGCAGGTACGCCAACCGGGCCAGGACCAGGCCGGAGATCACCACCGAGCTGACGATGTGGACCCCGACGGCCGGGCGGTTGCCGATGGCGCGCTCCACGCCCAGCATCGCCGGGTTGATCAAGAGGGCGCCGACCAGGAGGCCCACCCGCTGCCACGTCAGCTTGACGTTCACCGTGTCGGCCGCCTCGGTGATGCGGCTGAGGTGGGGGTGGAGGGCGGCGGCCCCGAAGAAGACGAAGATGAACGGTGCCAGCGCCCGACCCAGCTGGGCCTCGGGTCCGCCCGCGGCCTCGACCGTGACGGCCAGGTCCTGGGCGAAGATCAGGCAGATGGCCACCGCCAGCAGGCGGTAGCTGGTGGTCCGGGCGCCGGGTCCGACGGCGAGGCGGGCGATGCTCGCCATCAGCGCCGTGGTCAGCAGGGCGTAGAGGACGTTGACCGAGCGGGCGGCGCTGGCGACGTCGCCGTCGTTGACGTACGGCCACAGCAGCAGCACCCACACCACGGTCTCGATGGCCGCCGCCACCAGGGCGCCGTCGATGATGGCGGCGCGGTTGCGGTCGGGCGAGCGCAGGTGGCCCAGGAGGATGCTGCCCGCGATGAGCAGCAGGTGGCCGATGATCACCACGGGGTCGGCGGGGGAGGGGAAGGGCCGCTCGACCCCGATGAGCGTGCCGTGGAGGGTGCGGACCAGGCCCCCCACGAGGAACGCCGAGCAGGCCAGGGCGAAGCAGAACCAGGTGCGCCGGACCATCCCCTCGCTGCGGCGGGCGATCCCGATGCCGATCACGACCGAGCCCCAGCCGAGCACCTGCTGGAGGGCGCCGTTGGCAGTCGGACCCGCGGTGATGGCGGCGACGGTGGAGACGAGGCTGCCCGCGACGAGGTAGACGATCCACCCGTCCCGGCGCCACGACTGCCACTTCACAGGACTCCTCATCGGCAGGCCGACGCCGAAGGAGAGGTTCTCGACCGCGATGCGAGCGGAGTACTGGCGCCACCGCGGAGCGAGGCGCTAGGTTCACTGCCTGGGGTGATCCAGGGGAACCTGGAGCACCTCGGCATCGCAGCAGACCGGAGCAGCTCCATGGGGACGGTCGT